>SIRV01000217.1 GCA_004366195.1 Actinomycetota bacterium | reverse complement strand
CACCGCCACGGAGCGCGCGCGCCCCTCGGCGACGCGCCGGTTCGTTCCCTTCGCCAGCTCCTCCTCGAGGACGCGGTCGAAGGTCTCCTGGTCGAGCGGGGTGTCCTCTCGCGCCATCGTCAGCCTCTCACAGCGGTCCCGAGATGCCGCCGTCCTTGCGGATCCGCCAGAAGTGCACGGCGAGGAAGATCACGAGCACGAACGGCAGCGCGAGCACGTGCAGCACGTACCAGCGGAGCAGCGTCTCGGGCCCCACCACGACGCCGCCGAGCAGGAGGAAGTTGGCCTGCTTGGCGATGAAGGGGGAGTAGCCGGCGAGCGACGTCCCCACCGTCACGGCCCAGATCGCGAGCTGGTCCCAGGGGAGCAGGTATCCGGTGAAGGACAGCCCGAGCGTGAGGAAGAGCAGCACCACGCCGACGACCCAGTTGAACTCCCGCGGCGGCTTGTAGGCGCCGGTGTAGAAGACCCGCGCCATGTGGAGCGTCACCGAGAACACCATGAGGTGCGCCCCCCACCGGTGGAGGTTCCGCACCAGGTCCCCGAAGAAGACCGAGGTGCGGATGTTCTGCATGTCGGTGTAGGCCTGGGCCGAGCCGAGCTCCGCCATCGGCCGGTAGAAGAACATCAGGAAGATCCCGGTCACCGTGAGCAGGATGAACAGGAAGAACGACAGGCCCCCCAGGCAGAACGTGTAGGTCAGCTTCAGGCCGTGGCGCTTCACCTTCACCGGGTGCAGGTGGTACAGGACGTTGTTCATCGTGGCGAGCGCGCGGTCGCGCGAGGTGTCCTTGTACCCCTTCCGGAAGAGCGAGCCGGGGCGGAAGATCGACTTCCAGACCTCGGTCTCGCGGAACCGGTCGAACACGGCTCCGGGCGCAGGCGGCTTCAGCTTCACGGGCGTTCGGTCTCCCTCTCCACGTCGGCCTTCTGGGAGGTGGGGACGGCGGCCATCGTCCGCCGGCCGCTCGTCCCCTCCGGCAGGCGCGCATAGTACAGGGTGTCGGTGGGGCAGCGCTCCACGCACACCGAGCAGCGCGTGCACGCGTTGTCGTCCACCACGAACACGGCGTACGCGCCCTCCACCTCGGCGGCGGTGGCGCCGTCGGCGGCGCCCTGCACGATCCCCGGCGAGAGCATGTAGATGCAGTTCCAGGGGCAGACGTCCTCGCAGGCCCGGCACAGGATGCAGTTGTCCGGGTCGAGCATGAGGTGCTTCGGCGAGCGCACGCCCTGGGAGAGCCAGGCGGGGTCGACCGCCTGGACCACGTAGTCGGTGTGGATGTCGACCTCGGTCTTCGTGAACGGCATCAGCGGTACCCGCCCGTCGGTCGCTCGGCGGAGCCGCCGCGCAGCTTCCGCCGCCAGTTCTGCATGACGACGGCCACGACCATCGCGGTCACGATGGGGCCGGTCGTGAGGCCCATCGCGATCGCGTCGCGGAGCTCGATGAGCCCCTCCTTGGAGAGCGGCGCCCTCAGGAACGCCTCGAGGTCGGTCGGGCCGCCCCACCCGAGCGTCTGCTCGGCGAAGTACATCCAGAACGATGGGATCACGACGGCCGTGATGAGCAGGTAGAACACGAACGCGAGGGAGAACAGGACCGCCGTCGTCCACGTCCACTCGAAGTCCCGGACGAACGGCTCGGCCCGTTCCTTGAGCCTGCGGAGCCGTTCCCTCATGCGGACCTCATCCCTCCGTCGTTCCCCCCTGACGCGGCCGGGCGATTATAGCGACGCGCCCCGGAGGTCCCCGGGTCGGCCGCGCTCGTGAACGCGTTCACGAGTCGGCGCACACTCTACACGGGGACCGGTCGAACCGCCGCAGCCGTCGAGGTGATCCGGCCATAGACTGGCGGGCGTGGACCCCGTCCTCGCCGATCTCGTGGAGCGCGGCCTCGCCTCATGGTGGGCGCCGGTCCTGGCGTTCGCGGCCGGCGTGGTCTCGTTCGCCTCGCCGTGCGTGTTCCCCCTCGTGCCCGGGTACCTCTCGTTCGTCGCCGGGGGGGTGCCGCCGGAGGAGCAGGGGCGTCGTCAGCTGGCTCCGATCCTCCTGTTCATCGCGGGGTTCGCGGCGGTGTTCACGCTCCTCGGGGCGTTCACGGGGGCGGCTACGAGGATCCTGCGCTCGGAGATCGGGACGAGGATCTCGGGCCTCCTGATCGCCGCGTTCGGGGTGCTGCTCCTGCTCGAGGCCCTGCAGCTCGGGGGGCCGGCCCTGTACGCGGAGCGGCGTCCGCTGCTCTCGCGCGTCCGACCCGGGCCGGCCTGGGCCTTCCCCCTCGGCGTCGCCTTCGGAGCGGGGTGGACGCCGTGCATCGGCCCCGTGCTCGCGGGGGTGCTGGCGATCGCGGCGGCCCAGGGAGGGTCGGCCCGCGGCGCGCTCCTGCTCCTGTCGTACTCCGCGGGCCTGGGGCTCCCCTTCCTGCTCGTCGGCGTGGGCGTCCGGCGCCTGCTCGGGGCCCTCCGTGTGTTGCGCCGCTCGTACCGGGCGATCGCGGGGGTCTCGGGCGCGCTGATGGTGGCCATCGGCGTCCTCGTGCTCACGAACGCCTGGACGCGTCTCCTCGGCCCCGTGCTCCGCTGGATCTCTCGGTTCCAGCCGCCGATCTGATCGTGGCCGACGCGAGGACCCATACCGTGACGCCCCGGTGGTGGGCCGCGTCGGTCGGCCGGTCCGTCGCGTTCGTGTGGCGCTCGCTGCGCTCGATGCGCACGGCGCTCGTCCTGCTCCTGCTGGTGGGGCTCGGCGCCGTGGCGGGCTCCCTCGTCCCGCAGGTCGGGGTGGCCGACGCGCGGATCGCCGCGACCTTCCGGGACCATCCGCTGCGCGCCCGGATCTTCGACCAGCTCGGGCTGTTCGACGTGTACGGCTCGTGGTGGTTCACGCTGCTGTACACCCTGCTGCTCGTCTCGCTCGTCGCCTGCATCGTGCCGCGGACCCGGGCGTTCGTGCGCAACGCGCTCGCGAAGCCGGCTCCGGCGCGCGACCTCGGGGCGATGCGCCACTACGCCGAGGTGGTCGTCCCCGTCCCACCGGAGCGGGCCATCAGCGGTGCTCGGCGCGCGCTCCGTCGGCGACTGTTCCGGGTGCGCGCGCCCGGGGACGGTCGGGCCCTGGCCGCCGACAAGGGGCTCGCGCGGGAGGGCGGCAGCCTCCTGTTCCACTGGGCCATCCTCCTGCTGCTCGCCGGCGTGGCCTGGGGCAAGGGGACGGGCTTCAGCGGTCAGGCGGTGATCGTGGAGGGCGAGACCTGGACCGAGGCGCACGCGAGCTACGACGGCCAGATCCGGGAGGGGCGGTACTTCGGCGAGCATCACTCCGGGGTGCAGGTTCGGGTGGACGACTTCGAGGCCTCGTACCGCATGACCGGACAGCCCCGGGACTTCGTGACGCGGGCGACGCTCTTCGACCAGGACGGGCGGCTCCTGGACCGGGTGGAGATCCGCGTCAACCACCCCGCCGAGGCCGAGGGCGTGCGCTTCTACCAGTTCGGGTACGGGTGGGCGCCGGTGATCCGCGTGGAGCGGGAGGGCGAGGCGATCTTCGACGGGCCGGTCGTCTGCGAGCAGCGGGACGTCCCGGATGGGGTGAGCCCCCTCCAGGTCCCGTGGCGCTGCGTCGTGAAGCTCGCCTCGCTCCGCCCGCAGGTCGGGATCGCCTTCGAGCTCTGGCCGGACTCCCGGGGGCTCCTGTCCCTGCTCGAGACGGGGCAGGTCATGCCGATGATCGTCGCCTACGCCCCGGTGATGACCTGGGAGGCGTACGAGGGGGACCTCCGCGCCGAGCTCGTCCAGAGCGCCTCGACCCTGGACACCACGGCGATGCGCCGGATCGGCTCGGGGGTGCTCGGCGCGGGGGAGACGGCGGACCTGGGGCGGGGGATCACGGTGAGCTTCCTCGAGCTCCGCCGGTACACGGTGCTCACCGTGGCCCGGGACCGGGGGATGCGGATCGTGCTCCTCGCGGCTATCCTGATGCTCATCGGTCTGCTGCCCGCCCTGTCCTCCACGCGGCGGAAGGTGTGGGTCAGCGCCGAGCCCGACGGAGCGGGCGCCGTCCTGAAGGTGGGGGGATTCGCGTTGCAGCGGGGGAGCCGGTTCGAGGAGGAGTTCGCTCGCCTCGTCCGCGACCTCGAACGGGCCGCCGCCGGGGTGGGGCCGTGAGCGGCGGGGCGGCCGCCCGGATCTCGACCGACGCGTTCACGGTGGCGTTCGTCGCCTACCTCGTCGCGGTGCTCGCCGCCTTCCACCACCTCGCGTTCCGGCGGCGGTCGGCCTGGACGCTCTCGATCGCCCTCACCGGCGCCGGGGCGCTGGCGCACCTCGTCTCGGTGGTCGCCCGGGGTATCGCGGCCGGCCGGATCCCCCTCGGGAACATGTACGAGTACTCGCTCGCGCTCTCGCTCCTCGTGGTGCTCGCCTACCTGGGCCTCGTGGAGTGGAGGGCCGGGGTGCGGACGGTGGGTGGCTTCGTGCTCGCCTTCGTCCTGCTCACGCTGGCCGTCGCCGCGCTGTTCCTGCACGTCGGCCCGGCGCCCCTCGTGCCGGCGCTGAACTCGTACTGGCGGCAGGTGCACGTGGGCTCGATGATCGTGAGCTCGGCGCTCCTCGCGCTCGGCGGGATCCTCACCATCCTCTACCTGGTCAAGGAGGCCGGCGAGCGACGGCGCGCGGCGCGCCTGCGGCCGATCGCGGGGGCCGGGGTGGACCTCGGCACCGTGCCCGAGCTCCAGCTCGATGGGGGCACGGTGACGGAGGCGTCGGTTCCCCGCCGCGGGATCCTGCCGCCGGCGGAGGTCCTCGACCGCCTGGCCCACCGGACGATCGCGTTCGCCTTCCCCATCTGGACGTTCGGGATCATCACCGGGGCCATCTGGGCGGAGCGGGCCTGGGGCCGGTACTGGGGTTGGGACCCCAAGGAGACCTGGTCCTTCGTGACCTGGGTCATCTTCGCCGGGTACCTGCACGCGCGGGCGACGGCGGGCTGGAGCGGGCGGCGCGCGGCGGTGATCGCGCTGGTCGGGTTCGTCTCGCTCCTCGTGACCTACTACGCGGTGAACCTGTGGATCGTCGGCCTGCACTCGTACGCCACCTGAGCTCGGCGTTGTCGCGCGCGGGCCACCTCGTGCTAGGCTCGCCGCCGCTTCGTGCCGAGCGGGCCCGGGTGAGGAGAGACGGAGCGGTGGGGAAGAAGACGCGGTTGGTCACGGCCCTCGCGGGCCTGGCCGTGCTGGCGTCCGCCTGCGTCTCGGGGGCCCAGCAGGACGCCCTGAACCCCCAGGGTCCGTACGCGCGGAAGTCCTACGACCTGCTCGTGCCGGTCTTCTGGGTCGCGGTCGGGATCTTCGTGATCGTCGAGGGGCTGCTCATCTGGTTCGCCATCCGTTACCGCCGGCGTCGGGGCCGCCCCGCGGGCGTCCCGCCCCAGATCCACGGGAACAACCGGCTGGAGATCGCCTGGACGATCGTGCCGGCCCTGATCCTCGCCGGCGTCGCGGTGCCGACCGTGACGACCATCTTCGACCTGGCCCGGCGGCCGGAGGGCACCGTCCTCGAGGTGAACGTCCTCGCGCACCAGTGGTGGTGGGAGTTCGACTACCCGAAGGAGGGCATCGTCACCGCGAACGAGCTGCACATCCCGGCCGGCCGTCCCGTCGTGCTCACGCTCTGCGCGGTCGGCCTCGGGTACGGGCAGCAGCCGACCCCCTCGTCGTGTCAGCCGGGGCCGCCGGAGGGAGCGCCCCCCGCGGCGGTGGGGGACGCCGTGATCCACTCGTTCTGGGTCCCCGAGCTCGCCGGCACCCAGGACGTGATCCCCGGCATGACGAACACCCTCGTGATCCAGGCCGACCGCCCCGGCCGGTACTGGGGGCAATGCAAGGAGTTCTGCGGCCTGTCCCACGCGTACATGCGCTTCGCGGTGGTGGCGCACGAGCCGGCGGACTACGAGGCGTGGGTGCGCGGGCAGCAGGCCGACGCGGCGATGCCGCAGCCGGGGACGCTGGCCGCGCAGGGGATGGACCTGTTCCTGAACGGTCAGTGCATCGCGTGCCACGCGATCCGGGGGCTGGAGGACCCGAACGGGAACCCGCTCGCGGCCAACGGCGGGCCCGACCTCACGCACTTCGCGAGCCGCGAGTGCTTCGCGGGGTGCTGGCTGCGGACCGACGACGCCGAGGCCCTCGCCAGGTGGCTGGACAACCCGGCCTCGGTCAAGCAGGGATCCTGGATGCCGGACTACGGCCTGACCCCGGAGGAGATCCGGGCCCTGGTCGCCTACCTGCAGAGCCTGACTTGATGCGCGTGGTGGTGGGGGAGATGGGATGGCGAGCGTGAGCGTACCGGTCCGCGAAACCCCGGGGCTGCTCCGGCGCCCGCGGGCGACCACGGGCTTCTGGAGCTGGGTGACGACCGTCGACCACAAGAAGATCGGGATCCTGTACGGGGTCACCGCCTTCGCCTTCTTCCTCGTCGGGGGCGTCGAGGCCCTGTTGATCCGGCTGCAGCTCGCCCGGCCCGAGCAGCACCTGCTCTCGCCCTCCGTCTACAACGAGATGTTCACGATGCACGGCATCACCATGGTGTTCTTCGTGGTGATGCCGCTCTCGGCGGCCTTCGTCAACTACCTCGTGCCGCTCATGATCGGGGCCCGGGACGTGGCCTTCCCCCGCTT
>SIRV01000216.1 GCA_004366195.1 Actinomycetota bacterium | reverse complement strand
TCGAGCCCCTCGCACCGACGTCCACCACCACGGTGAGCCGGCGCGCCGCCTCCTGCCCCTGGCACCCGGCGAGCACGAGGGCGATGGCGAGGGCCGTCCATCGCCTCAGCATCGGGTTCGGGCCCCTCCACGCCTAGGTGCCGAGCGACGCGGCGACCGACAGGAGCGTTCCCACGTCGTTGCTGCGGTGATCGCCATACAAGGTCACCTCGACCCCCTGGGCGACGAGGCAGACCACATCGATCAGACCGGAGGACCGCCCCCGGTCGTAGGGGATGACCGCTGCCGGGTACGCCTGGATCGTCGTCGTGTAGGCGAGGGGGAGTCCCTCCACCTTCGACCGGAGGTAGGACGCGGGATCGCTACCCTGCGGGAACGCACCGAGGTGGACGACGATGCCCCGCTCTGGGTACCGGAGCGCGACCTCACGGACCCCGTCGCCGTAGTCGTAGAACCACACCTCCGGTGGCTCCGCCAGGGCCGAGGGCCTGAGGATCGGGAACCCTGCGAGCTCCGTCGCCTCGGCGAGCGTCACGGTCCGTCCGTCCGGCATCAGGGCGACCGCCGGATCGAAGAGGGCCATGACGTCCTCCGAGACCGACCCCGCCGTTCGCGCCGGCCCCGATCCTGGGGAGGCCCCAGCGGAGAGCGCGACCGCGAGTCCGATCGCCGACGCCGCGATCGCCGTGCCCACGACCAGCCTTCCTCTCATGACCTCCACCCCCTCGCACGGGTGGTCCCACATCCATCCAACACCGGTGGCGAGAGCCCTGCAAGGAGGCCCTCGGGGATCCGGCGCTGGTCGCGGATGGTCGACCGCCTCGTCCACCAGGGGGAGGTGATCGCCCTGAAGGGCGAGAGCAGCTGGCCGGGGGAAGGACGTGATGCACGCGACAGGGCCCGACGAGGGTTCACCATCCGGTCGGCGTCCGATCGGCGCTGACACGTCGGAAGCGAGACGGCCGAAGGCAGGATGGACCTGGCGAGCGGGTCCGCTCCAGCGACGCACCCTCGTCTCAGCCGCGGGGGCTGGAACCGCCGCCTGACCTGAGGTCAAGGGGCCCGTGGTCGGGCCCGCGGGCCCCATCTAGCATGGCCGAGGCGCGGTGCGCCCTTGGAACCAGCGTGCCTCGACCCCCGGTCGAGCGAACCGAGGAGGCGAGACGGTGACGCAGCGATACGACGTCGTGGTCATCGGCGGGGGACACAACGGGCTCATCGCGGCGGCGTACCTGGCGAGGGCCGGGCGGCGGGTCCTCGTGCTCGAACGCCGGCACGTGCTCGGCGGCGCCGCGGTGACCGAGGAGGTCGTGCCGGGCTTCCGGTTCAGCGTCTTCTCCTACGTGGTCTCGCTGCTCCGGCCGGAGATCATCCGGGAGCTCGAGCTGCCCAAGCACGGTCTGGAGATCCTGCCCCTGGACGGCACGATCACCCCCCTCGACGACGACTACCTGTGGCGGGTGAACGACCACGGCCGCACGATCCGGGAGCTCCGCCGGTGGAGCAAGGCCGACGCCGAGGCCTACGA
Organism: Actinomycetota bacterium; assembly: GCA_004366195.1. Taxonomy (GTDB): domain Bacteria; phylum Actinomycetota; class UBA4738; order UBA4738; family HRBIN12; genus HRBIN12. Next base: position 3,604 of record SIRV01000216.1, on the reverse strand, counting down.
GGAGTACGGCAAGCTCATGGCGGAGATGGCGCGGTTCGTGAAGCCGATCCTCTCGATGGTGCCGCCGGACCCCGGCCGGGTCCGCCCCCGCGAGTGGAAGCCGGTCGTGGACCTCCTGCGGTCCTTCCGCGACCTCCCGCAGCGGCTCCAGCACACCTTCGTCCAGCTCATGACGATGAGCGCCACCGACTTCCTGCGGCAGTGGTTCACGGTCGACCCGCTGATCGCCACGATGTCGGCCTCCGGCATCATCGGCACCTACCAGGGGATCCAGTCGCCGGGCACCGCCTACGTCCTGCTCCACCACTACATGGGGGAGATCGACGGGGCGTTCCGGGCCTGGGGCGTGCCGAGGGGCGGCACCGGCGGGATCTCCGAGGCGTGCGGCCGCGCGGCCCGGTCCTTCGGGGCCGAGATCCGCACCGAGGCGCCGGTCGCTCGCATCGACGTCCGCGACGGGCGGGCGATCGGCGTGACGCTGGAGTCCGGCGAGGAGATCCGCGCCGACGTCGTGATGTCGAGCGTGGACGCCAACCAGACGTTCCTGCGACTCATCGAGCCTGGGCACCTGGACGGGTCCTTCGTGCGCGAGCTGAAGCGCTACAAGTACCGGGGCTCGAGCGGGAAGGTGAACCTCGCCCTGGACGGCCTGCCGGAGCTCGCCTGCAAGCCGGGCAAGGGCGAGTGGCTGCGGGGCGCGATCAGCTTCAGCCCGAGCGTCGACTACATGGAGCGCGCCTACGACGACGCGAAGTACGGGCGCTTCAGCCGTCGCCCGTACATCGACTGCATCATCCCCACGCTCGTCGACCCCACGATGGCGCCGCCCGGCAAGCACGTGATGTCCTGCTTCGTCCAGTACGCGCCGTACCACCTCGCGGACGGCAAGGAGTGGGACGACGAGATGCGGGAGGCCTTCGGGGAGACCGTGATCGACACGCTGGAGGAGCGGTTCCCCAAGATCCGCGACCTGATCGTCGGCAAGCAGGTCCTCTCGCCCCTCGACATCGAGCGGATCACCGGGCTCACCGAGGGCAACATCTTCCAGGGCGAGCTCTCCCTGGAGCAGCTCTTCTTCAACCGGCCGGTGCCGGGATGGGCGCGGTACCGCACGCCGATCCACGGGCTGTGGATGTGCGGCTCGGCCGTGCACCCCGGCGGCGGGATCATGGGCGCGAACGGCAGGATCGCGGCGCTCGAGCTCCTCAAGGAACAGCGCCGCGGCCGGAAGGGGGTGGCCTGATGGCGACCTACGACGCGATCGTCGTCGGCGGCGGCCACAACGGGCTCGTCGCCGCCGCGTACCTGGCCAAGGCCGGTCAGCGGGTGCTCGTGGTGGAGCGGCGCGAGCGCGTCGGCGGGATCCTGGACACGGTCGAGCTCGCCCCGGGGTTCCGGGCCCCCGGGATCGTGCACACCGTGGGGCGCCTGCGCCGCTCGGTGATCGAGGACCTCGCGCTCGCGCGGCACGGGCTGTCGCTGGTGGCGCCGCCGGTGCGGGCCTTCGCCCCGGACCCCGACGGCGGGGGCGTGGTGCTCTGGGCGGACGCGGCGCGCACCGCTTCGGGGCTCCGGGAGCGGTCGTCCCACGACGCCGGCGCCTACCCCGACTTCGACCGGAAGGTCCGCGCCCTCGCGAGCTTCCTCGCGCACGTGAACGCCGTGACCCCGCCCGATCTGAAGTCGCCGACCTTCGCCGACGCCCTGGCCGGCCTCAAGCTCGGCCGGGCGTTCCGCGCTCTGGGGGCGCGGGCGGTCCGCGAGCTCTCGCGGGTGCTCCCGATGGCCGTGGCCGACTTCGTGGGGGAGGCCCTCGAGGACGACCTGCTGCGGGCGGCGATCGCCGCGCGCGCCGTCCTCTACACCGCCCAGGGGCCGTGGTCGGCGGGGAGCACGACGACGCTGCTCACCGACTCGGCCGGCAACGACGGGGGGGCGCCCGGGCAGACGGTGTTCCACCGCGGTGGGCCGGGCGCGCTCGCCGCGGTGCTCGAGCGGGCCGCCAAGTCCTTCGGGGTCGAGATCCGAACCGGCGCGGAGGTCGTGGCCGTCACCACCCGGGACGGTCGGGCGACGGGCGTCGCCCTCGCGGACGGCACCGAGCTCACCGCGGAGCGGGTGATCTCCGCCGTGGACCCCAAGCGCACGCTGACCCAGCTCGTGGACCCGGTGGACGTCGGACCCCACCTGCGGTGGCGGGCGGCGAACCTCCGCCAGCCGGGCCGGGCCTCCAAGGTCAACCTGGCCCTCTCGGGCCTGCCGACCTTCCCCGGCGCCGAGCCCGAGCACCTGCGGGGGCGCATCGTGATCGGCCCGGGGATCGACCACCTGGAGCGGGCCTTCGACGCCTCCAAGTACGGGCGGATCAGCGAGGCGCCGTTCCTCGAGGTCACGATCCCCACGCTCTCCGACCCGAGCCTCGCCCCGGAGGGCCAGCACGTGCTCTCGGCGATCGTGCAGTGGACGCCGCGGCACCTGCGGGAGAGCGACTGGGCGCGGGAGCGGGAGGGCCTCGCCGACCTCGTGGTGAAGACCCTGGAGGGGTACGCGCCCGGCCTCGCCGAGCTCGTCGTGGCCCGCCAGGTCATCACGCCGGAGGACCTGGAGGTGGAGTACGGGCTGTCCGGCGGGCACGTGCTCCACGTCGAGCCCGGCCTCGACTCGTGGTTCGCCTGGCGGCCGCTGATCGGGCACGCCCGGTACCGGTTCGGGATCCCCGGCCTCTGGCTCGCCGGCTCCGGCGCGCACCCCGGCGGGGGCGTGACCGGGGGCCCCGGCGCGAACTGCGCCCGCGAGATCCTCGCCGCGAAGGGCTAGCCGAACCGGATCTCGGCCGAGTCGCAGACGCGCCGATACCCGATCCGCGCGTAGATCGCGTTGGAGGTCGGGTTGGCGAGGTCCGCGTAGAGGAAGCAGGCTCGGTGGCCCTCCGCGAGGAGCCAGCGGCTGAGCTCGGCCACGAGCGCCGTCGCGTACCCCCGGCGGCGATGCTCGGGGGGCGTGTAGACGGGGCCGACGCGGATGGCGCTCGGGGTGGGGCTCGCGCAGCCGGCGAGCGAGACCGGCGCGCCGTCGTCCTCCCAGAGCCAGAGCCAGCCCCGCTCGAGGCGCGCGTGGATCATCCGCTCCAGGAAGGTGGCGTCGCCGGGGGCGCCGAGGGCGGCCTCGTCGGCGAAGTCGAGCAGCCACGCGAGGAGCAGGGCCCGGTCCTGCGGGCCCGCCACGCGCGGGGCTCCGGCCGGGCGCGGGACCTCGGCGACCTCGGCGAGCGCGTACACGCCGTGGCGCTGGGTCACGGTCGCCGCGGCGCCGGTCCGCTCGCGCCAGCCCTCCGCGACGCGCCCGACGAACGGCTCGTTCCCGACGATCCCCGGGGTCCCCGGGTCGTCCTCGACGAGCGCGTCCACCAGGGCGGCGAGCGCCTCCTCGGTCCGGGGCTCGGCGAGGATCGCGTGGAAGGGCGGCGTGCGGGAGGCGGCCGCGAGCGGCTCCCCGTCCTCGAGCGCCACCCACCCGCGGTAGGTGGGGTAGAGCGCCGGCCGGTCGGCGGCCGTCGCGGCTACCCCGAGGATCAGGTTGTGCCGCGCCTCCGCCGCAGCGTCGG
>SIRV01000215.1 GCA_004366195.1 Actinomycetota bacterium | reverse complement strand
TCCGGACGACCGCGGCATCGACGCCGTGTACCTCTTCACCGTGCTGACCGTGACCCTGTTCCTCACGCTGTTGGCGGCGGTCGGGACGGTGGCCTCCCTCGCGGCTCTGGTGACGCCGGGCGCCGAGTGGCCGCTCCTCGATGTCGGTCCGTGGACGCCGCTCGGTTTCGGGGGCACGGCGGGGCTCGCGTCGGTGCTCCTCGCGGGGGCATCGGGGCTCGCGTACATGTGGCACGGTCGTCGCTCGCGGGAGCTCCTCGCCTCCGCCGATCCCGGGAACTCCGCGGTCCGCCGGATCCACCGTGCCCACCTCCACCTGGTATGCGCCTTCGCCGTGCTGGTTCTGGTGCTCGCGGCACCGGCCGTGGTCCTCGGGGCGGTGGGGGTGCTGCTGCCGGGCTCCCGCGCGGAGGGCTTCGGCCGCTTCGTCGCCGGCGGGTTCCAGGCCGCGGCGGCGCTCGCGATCTTCCGGGTGCACTGGGCGCGGCGGGGCCGGCCCACGCCGGTCGGATCCGGCGGCTGAACACCGTCGGGATCGGTCGCTACCCCGGGGTGCGGGAGGCGTTCAACCGGTTCCGACGTCGGGCTCGGGGTACGGGGGCGCCTCGGTCGGCGGGGCGAGGGGGACGACGAATCCCACCGTCGTCCCGCGCCCCGGGGCGCTCCGGACCTCGAAGCGGCCGCGGACGAGTCGGATCCGTTCCTCCGTCGCCGCGAGGCCCAGGTGTCCGGGACGGGGGCGCGTTGCGACCGCCGGGTCGAAGCCGACGCCGTCGTCCCGGACCTCGACCCGCACCGACCCGTCGACGGACTCGACCGCGACCCAGGCCCGGCTGGCGCGCGCGTGCTTCGCGACGTTCGCGAGCGCCTCCTGGGTGACCCGGTAGAGCACCGTGGCGACCTCCGGCGGCGGCTCGTGGTCGAGGGTCTCGCGGAGCTCGATCTCGAACGGCCACTCCTCGGCCATCGTCCGCACGAGCTCGCGGAGGGCCTCGACCAGGCCGTCGCTCCCGAGCGCCGTGGGGTGGAGGTCGAAGACGAGCCGGCGCAGGCGGTGGATCGCCGTCCGCACGTCCTCCGCCAGCCTCACGACCGCCGCCTCGTGCTCGGTCCCCTCGAGCGCGGCCCGCAGCATGTCGAGGCGGAGCCCCACGGCGGTCATCTTCTGGACCGGATCGTCGAGCACGTCCTCGGCGGTCGCCGCCCGTTCCGCCTCCAGGGCCCGCACGATCTCGGCCGCGAGGCGCGTGCGCTCGAGCTCGAGGAGCTTGCGGTCGGTGATGTCCACGACCGTCCCCTCGAGGCCGATCACCCGTCCCCGCTCGTCCCAGACCTGGTGGACGCTGAGGGAGAGCCAGGGCTGGACGCCGTCGGGCCGTCGGACCCGGACCTCGAAGCCCTCGACCGGTCCGCGGGCCACCAGGCGGTGGAGCAGCCCGCGGCGCTCGGGGTCCGGACAGATGTGGCGGATGGGTCGCATCCGGCCCCGCGGGGCCCTCCGACCGTCCTCCCTTCCTGGCCCCGCCCACGATGGTCCGCTCGGCGCCCCCGGGCGTCGCCGGATACCTCGACGGTACGCCACGAGGCACCCGGTGGCAACCTCGGGTCGGCAGCTCCCGCTACCCTGTGCGCCGTGCGCATCACCTCGCAGGTGGACCGACTGCCGACCCCGACCGTCCGGCGGATGCTGAGCGGTCTGCCACCGGCGCGTGGCTACCGGGTGGTCGTGAAGCCGCTGCGCTACCGGCACCGGCCCCACCTCGCCGCCGAGACCCGCTTCGAGGAGCGCGAGATCGTGCTCCAGCTGCCGGAGCCCTTCTTCCCCTTCGGCGAGGTGGTGGCCTACGCCGCTCGCCGTCGGCCCGGCCGCTCGATGCGGTTCATCTGGCTCACCGAGGGCGTCACCTTCCGCACGCCCCGCGAGGTCCTTCGCTTCCTCTACCTCCACGAGTGGATGCACTGGTACCTGGAGCGGCACCACGGCTGGGGGACCTCGGCCGAGACCACCTGCGACCGGTTCGCCCTCCGCAACTACCGCCGGCGGAAGGTGACGCTGGACGACGCCCTGGCCGCCATCCGGCGCAACGGCGCGAACGGCGGCTAGATACCTCGGGCTACCCGCCGAGCGCGCGACCGATCAGGAGGCCGACGGCGAGCCCGAGGACGAGACCGACCCCCGCCCAGACGAGCGCCAGGAGCCACCGGCGCGCCCGGGGGCAGGGGACCTCGTCCTCGAGGGTGGGGAAGTCCGTCGACGGCTCGTAGACGGGGGTCGGCATCGGGGGACGCGGGCGGACGGACATGGACATGGCGACCTCCGAACGAGAGCACAGCACCCCTCGTGGCTCCCGACCTGGGGGATGCGCCCCACGACGAGCGGGACCCGGGACCGCTCCGCCCTCGGTGCCGGACCCTAGGGCGTCCCGATCGCGCGGCGCAGGAGGTCCACGAACCCCGAGATCCGGGCGGCGCGGCGGTCGGCCGCGTGCCGGTGGAACAGGCCGGGGTCGAGCTCGGCCGTGACGAGCGCGTCCTGGAGGCGCTCGGCCACCCAGTCGATCATCGAGGCCGCGA
>SIRV01000214.1 GCA_004366195.1 Actinomycetota bacterium | reverse complement strand
AGATACCCCTCAATGAGGCCCCGACCTTTCGGCCGGGGAAACGCCGCACTGAATCTTACCTGGTCAGGACTGCCGCAGGAAAGGTCTGCGCGAGCGCCAGCGCTCTCCTGGGTTCATAACGGGGGCCAAGCCTGTCGAAGGCGGCCAAATGGAAGCGCACGAGCTGGAGAGATGGCGGTGCGAGCGGGTCTGGAGGTGCCCATCGTCACCTCGCCGCTCGAACCTCGCTCTCGCTCTGCAGTTGTCAAGCTGCGACCGGTAGGGATCCCGTCACACGATCACTCCGCGCTCGGGCCGCGGCACCCGTCCCACGCCCAGCTGTACGATGCGCTTGGCCGCCACTCCGCGTGCCGGGCCAAGGTCGATCACGATGACGGAGTCCTCCCTGAGGGCGACCACGCGCCGGAGCGCCATCTCCATCAGGACCCGCTCGGCCCTCGATAGCTCGCAGAGGAACACCGAGTACTGGAGCGGATCCCCGTAACCCAGCATCGCCTGGTGCGTCCGGCGGAGCCTCGTGGGGTCGCGGACGTCGTAGCAGACGACGAAACGGTTCCTGCTCATCGGGTGACGAAGGGTCGGTACTCGGGGAGATCACCGGCGATGACACGAGCGAGCAGCCGGGCCTGCATCTCGAGGACCCGCCGGTAGCTGACCTGGTAACCGAAGAGCGGGTGCCGGACCAATACGTCCATGCGCGCCTCGAACGCTCGGATCACGCGCCGACGCGCCTCGCTCGTGAGGGCGCACGCGGGGCCCCGGACCACGAAGTCGGAGGGTCGGACCATCCGGTTGTTCACGAGATTCAGGACGACTGAATCGGCGACCAGGGGGCGGAACTCCTCCACCAGGTCGAGCGCGAGGGAAGGCCTGGCGACCCGCAGACGGTGGTAGATGCCCCGGTAGGGATCCAGCCCCGCCGCGAGCAGCGCCCGCAGCCCCTCCTTCACGAGCAACGAGTAGCAGAACGAGAGCAGCGCGTTGACGGGATCGGGCGGCGGGCGGCGGACCCGCCCCGAGGCTTGGAACCCCATGGGCTCGCGGAGCATCTCCGCGAACCGCGAGAAGTAGGCGCGTGATGCGAGCCCTTCGATCCCGAGGAGCGAGTCCGCATCCCGGGCCCCCTGCGCCAGGCGGGCCAATCGCGCCAGCTCGCGGAGCAAGCCCTCCGGCTTCCTCGGGTGGTTCCTGCGAACCAGGGTTCGCTGATTCCTCACCTTCCCCACGACGAACGCCTTGGCGATCGCGAGGCTCCGGTCTCGGTCGTCCGCCACCCTGTACTGCTCGACGCGGAGCGGCACGTTCCGCCCCATGGGGCCCGTCGTCACCGCCACGAGCCAGCCGCCGTACGTGTGGTGGAGGACCGGGATGTCGCGTTCCACCAATGCGCGGAGCGCTTGCGCGGACACCTGGACGTTCCCGTACACGGAGAGATGGGAGACGTCGAGGAGCCGCACACCCACCTCCTCGCGACCGGGCGCGCGCACGATGAGCCGCTCTCCTGACCGCCCAACCGTCGCGCCCTGCTCCTGCACGTACACCGGGGCGGCGTCGTCGCGCGCCGGGACCAGCCGGCGGACCTCTGTGATTGGGGCACCCCGGAGCAGCGTGACTTCGTCTGGGAGGCACACCCCCACGAGCACGCACGGCGGGCACTTCGGGCTGTCGACGAGGGGCGGAGGCGGTGTCGTGCGGACGGCCACCCGCCGAAGCTCCTCGACGATCTCTAGGGTCCGGGCGATCAGCTCGTCGGTGAACGGCACGACGATCCTGGACCGCGAGGCGGCGTAGTAGAGGACGCCTTCGTCGGTCCGGTAGCCGTGCTCGCGGAGGATCATGCCTTGCACGCACAGCTGGACGACCTCCGGCTCCCAGGGACCGCGGGGTCCCGGGCGGCCCTTCTTGTAGTCGACGGGTCGCACCCGTCCCGCCTCGGCCTCGACGAGATCCATCCGCGCCACCAGCCCGAGCCGCTCCGATCCGAGGAGGAGACCGCGGGCTACCACCCGATCCTCGGGCGCGAGAAGCTCCGGCGGGGGCAGGCGCCCTCCCTCCTCCTCGACCCGGGCGTGGATCCGTGCGCCTTCCAGGGTGTCGGCGTTCTCCTCCCACTCCCCGTGGATCCACTCGAGGTAGAACAGCCGCGGGCAGTAGACGAACTCGTTGACCATCCTCGCGGGGACGAGGGGGAGCTCGGGCGCCGACACCGTCACCTCCCCACAGAGCCGGCCCGCGGCCATATGACCCGGGCCGGCCCGAGCGGCCCGTCGCTGTTGGTGAGGACCGCCCGCTCGGCGCGCAGCACGGCGAGGACCCCGAGGCGCCGGAGCCACGGGCCGGGCATCTCATCGCCGAGACCCACGCGCCGCACCGCCGGGTGGGTTAACAGGACCTCGATCCCCATGGGGTCGAGGGGCTGGTTCCAGACGGGCCAGACGAGCGCCCGCGGCCTCCCACCGCGCCCCGTGGGTACCCACCCCCACGCGAACGGTCGGTCCCGGACCCCTCCGAGGCGGAACCACGGAACGGACTGAAGGGCGAGCCATTCCGCCCCCGTGACCGCGGCGTTGCCGGGGTCTCCGGTGGTCGTCACCGCCCCATCACGCTGCGCGCGCCGATCGAGGTTCGCTCCCGCATCGCGCGGGTTCCGACGCCACAGGACGCACGCCTCCCGGAGGAGCCCCGGTTCCCGGGCGACCGCGGCGAGCTTCGCCTCGTAGATCTGCCGCATCCGCTGCCCCATCGGGGCGTAGAGCGAGGCGATGTGCGCGGTCGCTTCGCGCGGCAACGTCGAGCACTGATCGACGAGGCCGCACAACCACCGGAGGTCCGCCTCGGTCGCGCGGTCCCACAGCGCGGCGATGCGCGCACGGCTCGCGGCGCGCGGCATCCGTACAGGGTCGAAGGGAGGCTTCACCCCCGTGCGTTCCGCGAGCTCCGCGCGCTCCTGGTCAGAGAGGGTCCGGGGGACGAGATCGACGATCCGGGCGGGGATCGGCCGATCCTCCTCGCGCATCCGAGACGCGGCCGCAGCGAGGACCCCCACCAACCCCTCGAGGTCCTCGAACGGCGCTGTGAGCGCGGCCGGT
>SIRV01000213.1 GCA_004366195.1 Actinomycetota bacterium | reverse complement strand
CCGCCGCCACCTCTCTCCCGGTCTCCACGTCGATGGCGCGCAGGACGAGCTCCGCGCCGACCCGCAGCCCCGCCCCCTCCTTCAGGTACAGGGGAGGTCTCAGCTCCTCCGCGCCGGGGCGCACCTCGAGCTCGACGGGGTCCGCCACCTGCTCACCCCCGGTCGCTGGTTCGACCCAGAGCCGGAGACGGACCGCCCGCTGACCGAACAGCCCCGCAGGGAGCGGGCGCACAACCACGGGGACGGTCCCCGTCGAGAGCTCGGGAACCCGCACCGCGACCTCCACCTCGAGCCTCGGGGCCTCGACGGCCGCCCTCGAGACCACGTGGGGGATCACGCACTCCTGCACGGAGATCCCTCCGTGGAGGAACTCGCTCGCCGCGACGAACGTCCGCACGCCCCGCGGGAACCCGAGCAGGATCTCCTCGGAGCCGAACGGGAGGGGGAACCGCAGCAGCCCTTCCACCGGAACCCCGGGCTTCAGCGCGCACCAGCGCGTCTCCCGACGCATCACCTGCGAGATCCTCACCTCGGGACGGCCCAGGCCATCCACCAGGTCCGCCGGGAGCAGGAGGAAACCGTGATCGGTCACCACATGGACCTCGGCGACGCCCTGCTCGTGGAGACGCTCCACCGCCCGCCGGAGCTTGCCGACGAGCGTCTCGGCGAGCCCCGGCAGCTCGGCGGGCACCTCGTGGCCCTGCGCGTCGATCGTGTCGTCGAACACCACCACGAGCGGCGCATCGGGGGGATCCCCGCCGCGCAGCAGGGCCTCCAGGTCCATGAAGGCGACCCGCGCCGCGCCCCGGTCGCGCCTCGCCAGGAGCTCCTTCCGACCTTCCCGGGTGGAGACCTTCGTCCCGTCCGGGGTGGTGAGCACGACCCCCTTGTCGAACGCCACGGCGACGTCCGCCGCCGCGAGGGGGAGCAGCGCCGTCATCCCGAACGGGGTGATCGTGGGGATCGTGGAGAAGACCGGCGCGAGCTCCGCGCCGAGGGCGCCGGCCAGATCGCGGGCGAGGTCGAGTCGAAGGGCATCTGCCACGATCACGGCCCGCCGCCCCGAACGGCGACCCCACAGCTCCGCCGAGAGCGTGCTCACCGCCTCCACTCCGGCCGGCGGCCACGAGCCCTCCACCTCCAAGAGCTCGGCGAACCGGTCGTTCACCGCCGCCACGTACTCGAAGTACGTGAGGTCGGCGACCCGCCGGACCTGCTCGAGCCCGGCGATCCTGCCGCAGGCGGCGCGGACGGCGAGGTGCCGCCGGTCCGCCTCCCACCACCGCGCGGCGAAGGCGGCCGCGATCTCGGCCGGGGAGCCGATCCCCTCGAGTTCCGTCCGGATCGCGGAACACCGCTGGGCGAGGACCCGGGCGTCGTCCAGGACGAACCAGGCGGTGTCCCCGTCCGGGCCGTCCCACGGACTCCCCCGCCCGGCCTCGATCCCATCCGCCGCCTCGGCGAGGAGGTCCCTCGCCCGCCTCCAGTCCTCCCGGGCCAGAGCGTCGAACCGCTCGAGGAAGGAGCGCCAACGGCCCCGGGCGAGGAGGGGGAGCCCCCGCGGCTGGCCCGCGCGCCCCGCCGCCCAGCCCGAGAGGTCCACCTCCCTCTCCAGGCGCAAGATCCGGTCCCGGTAGCGGGGCGCCAGCTCCCGATGGGGCAGGACGTCCTCACGCAGGAATCGGGCGCACCGTTCCCGCCGCTCATCGCCCTCGGGGAGGCGGGACCGGAAGGGGAAGTCGGCGGGCCTCCCGAACGCGTCCCACGCCTCCGCCAGCGCGAGCTGGAGGACCACGGCGTCCGCGAGCTCCTCCGGCTCGGGCTCAGCCTCCGGAAGGCGGATGCCGAAGCCCGAGGCGATCCCGCCCAGCACGAGCTCCCGTCGCTCCCCCCAGCTCCGCAGGGCGTTCGTGGGGGCGGCGATCAGCTCGCGCAGCGCGTCCCGCGGGTCGCCGCCGAGGGCAGCGACCGCCACGTCCAGGGTCAGCGGAGCCGGCCACGCCGCCGGATCCCGGTCCGCGTTGAGCTCCGCGTACCGCGCGAGGAGCGAGTCGGGTCCGCCCTCCGTGAGCGCGTCGACCGCGTCCCCATCCACCCGGACCCCGGCGCTCGCCAGCCAGTCCAGGAGGCTGGACGGCTCGGGGATCTCCCCGGGCTCCCACGGGTGGAGGGAGAAGAACGCGCCCTTGTACCGCTGGTCGTAGACGGACCAGAGCGTGGGGGCGGTCCCATCGGGGCGGGGGCACAGGTCCCGGACGTCGAACCGCGGGAGGTACACGACGGCCGCCGCCTCCGCGGCCGCTTCCACGCGCAGGAGCTCCACCTTCACCCTGAGCTGGTCGTCCTCCCCCGCGCAGACCAACGCCCGGACCGACCTTCCCTCGAGGTGGCGGGCGACGTGCGGCCAGAGGCGCTGGAACCCTCTCTCGGGGTCGAGCCAGAGGACCACCCGGCGCGGCACGCCGTCGGGGGCCGAGGAGGCGCACGCCAGGAGCTGGTCCGCGAGCAGCTCAGCCAACCCGGGCACGAGCCCCTCCTACCACTTCTTGATCACCTCGCGGGCGAGGAGGCCCGTCTCCTGGAACGGTCGGATGTTCACCTTCACCCCATCGTCGATGTCGGGCGCGTACGGACCGGGCCGTCCCTCCTCGAGCTCGCCCTTCCACCGGCACCGGATCCGGTGCCGGAGCTCCCTCCCTTCCTCGATGGCTCTGATCCGCTCCCGGAACTCCTCCACGTCCTCGATCCGGAACCGCAGCTCCTGCTTCGCTCCGTCGTCCGAGGCTCGCTCGAGGTCGGCCCGGAGGCGCGTGATCAACTCCCC
>SIRV01000212.1 GCA_004366195.1 Actinomycetota bacterium | reverse complement strand
ACGGCGTCCTCCAGCCCCTGGAGGATGAGCACGGGCCGCCGCAGCCGGTGCGCCTGCCGGACCGGGGAGCGCTCGCGCCAGGTCTCCGCCGCCTCCGGCCACGGGCCGGCGAGCCGGTCGATGTACCCGAACTCGAACTTGTGGGTGATGGTGGTGAACGGCTCGAGGTCCGAGACCCCGTACGAGCTCGTGCCGCAGGCGAAGACGTCGTGGAAGGTGAGGGCGCAGAGGGTGGTCCATCCCCCCGCGCTGCCGCCCGTGATGATGAGTCGGGCCGGGTCCGCCCGCCCCCGCTCGACGAGGTACCGGGCGGCGTTCACGCAGTCGACCACGTCCACGATGCCCCACCGCCCGTCGAGCCGCTCGCGGTAGACACGCCCGTACCCGCTGCTGCCGCCGTAGTTCACGTCGGCGTAGGCGAAGCCCCGGCTCGTGAAGTACTGGATCCGCAGATCGAGCTCGGGCACGGCCTCCGAGGTCGGCCCGCCGTGGGCGTGTACGATGAGCGGCGGGCGCTCGTCCGGCGGTTCGACGACGTCGCGGTTCGTCGGCGGGTAGACGTACATGTGCGCGACCCCGCCCTCCGTCGGGAACGTGACCGGCTCGGGCACGGACAGGTAGCCGGGGTCGATGTCGAGCTCCTCCGCGACCCGCAGCACGTCCACGGCCCGCGCCGCGACGTCGAGCGTCACGATCTGCGGCGGCTCGGTGGGCGAGGAAGCGAGGACGGCGACCCGGCTCCCGTCGGCCGCGACGTACGGCGGGTCGAAGCAGGAGAAGGGCAGGTCCACGTCGCGGAGCTCCCCGGTCTCGGGGTCGAGGAGCGCCAGGTGATGCACGCCGTCCCGCCGGTACGTGCAGGCGATCCGACCGTCGGCGAGGTGCGCGTGGCTCGCGTACCGCAGCTCCCACATCGGCACGCCGAACTCCGCCTCGACCGGCGTCAGGTTCCGGTGCGTCCCATCCCGCTCCTCCCGGTAGAGGTTCCACCACCCGGTCCGATCGGAGACGAAGTGCAGGAGGCCGTTCGGCCCCCACGAGGGCTGGAAGACCGACTCGCTCGGCCCGCCGGCCACCACGCGACGCGCCCCGAGCCGGCCGTCGGGACGCACCTCCGCCACCACGAGCTCGCAGCCGTCCCAGGGCATGTTCGGCAGGTCCCACTCCAGCCACGCGAGATACGAGCCGTCGGGCGAGAACCTCGGCGCGGCGTAGAAGTCGCGCCCCGCGGCGAGGACCCACGGCTCCGCCGTCCCGTCCGCCGGCAGCGCGACCAGCTCGTTCGCCGGGAGCCCCTCCGGCGAGACGCCCTCGCCGACGTGGCGCTCGCGCACGCAGACCAGCCACGCCCCGTCCGGGGAGACCTCGAGATCCGCGTGACGGAACGCCCGGGCCGCGGGCGGTGCCGGCGTGATGGGCGCCGGATCGCTCCCGGGGTCCTGCCGGTAGACGCGCTCGTCGCCACCGTGGACGAAGAACACCGTCCCGCGTCGCACGACGTACGCCCCGCCGCCGTACTCGTGGACGGAGTCCCGGACGTCGAAGCCGGGCGGCGTGACGTCGGTCGGATCCGACCAGGGCTCGGCGCGGCACACGACCGTGCGACCCTCCTCGGCCGGGCGCAGCTCGAGCCAGGAGACGGTGTCGCCCTCCACCCCGGGCTCGGCCAGGCGCACGCCGCCGCGGGCCACCCGCTCGGCCGTGATCGGCGACGGCCACGTGCCGTACGGGAGCACCCGACGCTCGCTCACCCCGGCCACCGCCCCACGAGGACCCGCGTGACCTTGAAGCCGCGGTCGACGGTGGAACGCACATCGCGGAGACCGCCCCGTCGCATGACGGCCGCCACGGATCGGACCCGGTCGGGGCTCACCTCGATCAGCAGCCATCCACCCCGCTTCAGCCAGACGCCTGCCTCGGCGACGGCGCGCTGGATCAGGCCGAGACCGTCGGGGCTGTGGTCGGTCAGCGTGTGGACCGGCTCGAACCGCCGGATCTCGTCCGGGAGCTCGCGGAGCTCCCCCTTGGCGACGTACGGCGGGTGCAGCGTGATCACGTCCACCCGACCGCGCAGCCGACGGGGCAGGGCCGCGTACAGGTCGCCCCGGAGGAACCGCGCGTTCGGCAGGTCGAGGCGCCGGGCGTTCCGGCGCGCCACGCGGATCGCGAGCTCCGAGATGTCGGTCCCGTACACCTCGGCCGCGGGCACCTCGGCCGCGACCGCCAGCCCCACCGTGCCCCCGCCGCAGGCGAGGTCCACGGCGATCGGCTCGCGCCGCAGCCGGAGCCGGCGGATCGCCTGCTCGGCGAGGAACTCGGTGGAGTCCCGGGGCACGAAGATCCCCGGACGGACCAGGATCTCGAGCCCGCGGAAGGTGGCGTACCCCTTGATGAGCTGGACCGGCTCCCCGGCCGCCCGCCGTGCGACGAACCGCTCGAACCGCCGCCGGACCGCGGGGGGGACCTCCTCGTCGGGATCCACCTCCTCGACCCCGAGGGCGAAGCACAGCAGGTCGTCGGCCTCGATCTCCTCGCGGTCCCGCTGCCAGTGGTCGAGGGCGGGCGACGCCTTGAGCGTCGCGACGGCGCGGGCGAGGAGCTCGGCGGCGTTCACGGCGCCCGCATCCTACCCGCGCCGGTGGGGGTCCGACGGGACCCGTAGAATCGCAGGTATGGCGAGGACGCAGGCCGCGGCGAAGGCCCGTCGGCGGCAGCAGAAGCTCCAGGACGAGATCCGCCTCACCGGCGACCGGATCATCGTGGAGCACCCCGAGATGGGAGAGCGCAAGTCCCGCGCCGGGCTCCTCATCCCCGCCACGGCGGCCCCGGCGCCGAGGCGCTGCCAGTGGAGCACCGTCATCCTCGTCGGACCGGACGTCCGGGCCGTCAAGGCCGGCGACCGGATCCTGTTCCTGCCCCAGGCGGGGCTGGAGGTCGAGCTCGACGGCGAGGAGTACCTCCTGCTGCGCGAGCGCGACGTCCAGGCCGTCATGAGCTCGACCGACGGGCAGGAGCGCGCCCCCGGCCAGTACCTGTAGCGCCGATCAGCCCGGCAGGAACGAGAGCCGCACCCTCCGGCGGTCGTTCTCTCGGTTCGGATCCACCACGACCACCGACTGCCACGTGCCGAGTACGAGCCGTCCGCCCTCCACCGGCAGCACGAGCGAGGGTGAGACGAAGACCGGCAGCAGGTGGTCCCCGCCGTGCCCGCGCGACCCGTGTCGATGCACGTACCGGTCGTCGCGGGGGAAGATCCGCTCGAGCAGCTCCTCGAGGTCGCGCTCGGACCCCGAGCCGGTCTCCATCAGCGCGAGCCCGGCGGTGGCGTGAGGCAGGAAGACGTGCACGAGCCCGTCGCCGCCCGCCTCGG
Source organism: Actinomycetota bacterium (assembly GCA_004366195.1). Lineage (GTDB taxonomy): Bacteria > Actinomycetota > UBA4738 > UBA4738 > HRBIN12 > HRBIN12. The sequence goes on along the minus strand of SIRV01000212.1, from coordinate 3,972 downwards.
CGGCGAAGCGTCGCACGCGCTCGGTGACGTCCACCACGCGGCGGCCGCGCGTGTCGAGCTCGAACTCCGTGCTCCGCACGCACCCGCTCCCGCGGATCCGGTCGGGTCGGATGCTACCCGAGCGGCGGTGTTGGCGGCTCGTCCGCCGCCACCGCTCTGCGCGCGAGCCCGAGGGAGCCACCGACCAGGCCGAGCGCTCCCCCGCCGATCACGAGCAACAGTCCGAGGCCGATCGAGATCCCGAGCTCGCCCGCCGCGACCGCCTCGTCCAGGATGCCGCGCACCTCCTCAGCGGTGGCGTCGAGCCGGTCGGCGAGGCTCGCCGCCACCGCGCCCAGCACCCGGTCCTCGGCGGTGAGCGCGTCGTAGAGCCCCAGCCCACCGCCGATGAGGGCGGCGAGGATCGCGAAGGTGGCGAGCCCCCGCCGGCCCCGTCCGCGCGCGAACGCCACGCCGACGGCGAAGACCACCGCGCCCGCGACGAGCGTGATCCATCCGTCGGAGCCGTCCACCCCGGTGGCGGACCCCCTCGTTCCGCCACCGGACACCTCGGCCCACGTCAGGAAGGACCCGACGGCGAGCAGGACCCCACCCACGATCGAAAGCGATCCCGCGAGCGGCCGCCCCCGGCGGCCCATCGTCCCACCCATCTCCTCCCCCTTCCGCACGGGTACCGGGTGAGTCTGCCATCCCGCGGACCGCTCGTCGAACGTATCCTGGGCCGGTCAGCGCGACGAGGAGGCACCATGGAGATCGACCCGGTCTGCGGGATGGAGGTGGACCCGGCCACCGCCGAGTGGTCCTACGAGTACGAGGGGACCACCTACTACTTCTGCGCCGAGGGGTGCATGCGGGACTTCATCGAGGACCCCGCGTCGTACCTCGACTGATCGCGTCCCCGCCCTCGCCCGCAGCGCCTACAGGGGCGACAGACCCATCCGGTAGACGCGCCGGCCCCGCACGTGGTCGTAGAGGACGACCTCCTCGACCCCGCGCTCGATGAGGTCGGGCCAGGACAGGCCGATCCAGGCCTCCGCCGCCTCGGCGTCCTCGAACCGGGGCGAGCGACCGAGCTCCTGCCCCGTGCCGTCCAGCAGCGCCCATCCGAACACCGGCTGCGCACCCCCTCACGGATCCCGCTCGGCGGCGTAGGGTAGCAGAGCGCGAGCGCTCCCCCACGGAGGGCTCGTCCGGACGCCCGACTCAAGGATCGGACGCCGGCGGCCGAGGGACCATGGTGATGGAACCGTCGCGGCCCCTGCGGCGTGCGCTCGCCGCGCTCGTCCTCCTCCTCGGCCTGCTCGCCCCGCAGGCGGGGGTGACCGCTGCCGGCCGCGACCTCGCCGCGGAGGGCGAGCCTGGCTCGGGCCCGCCGACCTGGTCGGTGCCGAGGGTCCTCGCCCGGGAGAGCGGGATCCGCTGGTCGGATGTCCCGGCCGGCCACTGGGCGCGTCGGGCGATCGACTTCGTGGCCGGCGAACAGGACTGGATGCGGGACTACCGCCAGACCGAGGACGGCACCTACCCGTTCAAGCCCGACGTGCTCGAGCGGCGTCGCCTCTTCGCCCGCGCCATGGTGCGAGCCTTCGCACCGGAGGCCGAGCCCGATCCCGAGCTCGCCTTCCCCGATCTCGAGACCGGCAGCCGAGCCTGGCGCGACGCGAACATCGCCGTCTCGCAGGGATGGCTGCGCACCGACGCCGACGGCCGCTTCCTCCCCAGGGAGCCGGTGCTGATGCGGGACGTCCACCGTGCCCTCGTCCTCGCCACCGGGTATGGGGACCTCGCGGCGGGCACGCAGGCGATCCACCTCCGCGACGGCACGAGGGTGGCGGTCCCCCGGGACTTCGGGACGACGCTGATCGGGATGAAGCTCGGCCTCCGCTACAACCACGGCGACGAGTCCCTCGACGTGACCGGGCCTGCCGCCCCGCTCTCGCGCGCGGAGGTGGCCTGGTCGCTCTACCGGGCCACGAACCTCCCGAGCTGGATGCGCTCGTGGCTCGCCCCCTACGCGGACGTGGAGCTGCCGAACCTGGGCCCGAAGATGCGGCGGGTCCTCGCCTTCGCCGTCCGGTACGTCGGCTACCCCTACGTCTGGGGCGGCGAGTGGCACCAGCCCTCCCCGCCCGGCTACTGCTGCGGGTACCAGCCGATCGGCGGGTTCGACTGCTCCGGGGTGACTTGGTGGGTCATGAAGGCGGCGGACGGCGGCTGGGACAACGTGCCGCCCCGGGACTACCGGGGCTGGGACCTGCCCCAGCGGACCTCGGCCCTCATGGCCTCCGTCGGAGGCCGCGTCAGCTGGGACGAGCTCCGCCCCGGCGACCTGATGTTCTACGACGGGGACGGCGACGGGACCGTGGACCACGTGAACACGTACCTCGGGAACGGGTGGGCGGTGGACTCCGGCAGCAGCAACGCCGGGGTGACCATCACCTACGTGGCCGGCAACTGGTACCAGGACCACTTCGTCAAGGGCCGCCGGATCCTCGGCTGAGGCCTCAGCCCTCCGACAGCTCCCGTTCCAACGCCGCCCGCTCCGCCTCGGTCAGCGGTCTCGAGCGGCCGCTCTCCGGGTCCCGAGGCACGATCACGGATGCCGCCTCGGCCGAGAGGGTCCCGTCGAGCTTGCGGATCTCCTCCCGCGTTCGGATGCTCGAGCGCCCGATCGAGTCCAGCCGGCAGCGCACGAGGATCTCGCGGTCATCCTGCTTGAGCTCGCTGCGGAAGTCGATCGCGACCCGGGCCAGCACGAAGTGCCACGTGTCCTCGGAGACCGGCCCCAGCACCCGCTGCACCCACGCGTCCCGCGCCTCCTCCAGGTAGTTCAGGTACACGGCGTTGTTGACGTGGCCGTACGCGTCCATGTCGCGCCAGCGGATCTGGAGCCGGATCTCGTGCACCACCTCAGCCCTCGATGCGGTCCACCTGCACGCCCTGGGAGGCGAGCCACTCCACGGCCCGCGCGATGGCCTCCTCCGGGCCGTCCATCTCCAGGATCACCCACGCGTAGCGCTCCTCGATGTTGGCGCGCCGGATGTTGGTGACGAGCCCGAACTCGCTGCCCACCCGGTGGATCACGGGCTCCGAGATGAGGTGCTCGGGGAAGGTGAGGTGGAACCGGGCCTTCGTCACGCGGGGATTGTCGCACAGGCGCCCGGGGCACCGTCGAGCTGGGGGCGGAGGGGCCCCGAGGGTTGGCGCTCGGGGCCCCACCGCGGCAAGAGGGGGGCTCCTCTACCCCTCCTTCGACGGTCGGCCCGCGACGGTTCGTGTCGGGATGTTGCGGATCCGTGGAGACGACGGAAGGGGCCCCCGTCGGAGGCCCCCTCCGCCCTTGGAACCGAGGTCCGGTCGGACCTAGAACTCCATGTCGCCGCCGCCCGGCATCGAGGGCGTCTTCTCCTTCTCGGGCTTCTCCGCCACGACCGCCTCGGTCGTGAGGAACAGCGCCGCGATGGAAGCCGCGTTCTGCAGCGCCGAGCGCGTGACCTTGGTCGGGTCGATGATGCCCGCCTTGAACATGTCCTCGTACTCGCCGGTCGCGGCGTTCAGGCCCCAACCGGGGGCAAGCGTGCGGACCTTCTCGACCACGACGCCGCCCTCCAGGCCGGCGTTCTCCGCGATCTGCTTCAGCGGCTCCTCGAGCGCCTTGCGGACGATCCGGGCGCCGGTGAGCTCGTCGCCCTCGAGCTCGGCCTCCAGCTTCTCCAGGGCCGCCTGGGCCGCGAGGAGCGCGACGCCGCCGCCCGGCACCACGCCCTCCTCCACCGCGGCCTTCGTGGACTGGACGGCGTCCTCGATGCGGTGCTTCTTCTCCTTCAGCTCGACCTCGGTGGCCGCGCCGACCTTGATCACCGCGACGCCGCCGGCCAGCCGCGCGAGGCGCTCCTGGAGCTTCTCGCGGTCGTAGTCGGAGTCGGTCTTCTCGATCTCGGCCCGGATCTGGTTGATGCGGCCCTTGATGTC
>SIRV01000211.1 GCA_004366195.1 Actinomycetota bacterium | reverse complement strand
CGAGGGCCGCGGCGGCGGGGGGGGCGAGGGGGCGGCGGCGCGGGCGCGGGGCCCCGCGGGCGAGCAGCGCGCGGGCCGCGACGAGCCCCAGCCCCACCAGGTACACCCCGGCGAGGTGCACCCCGAACACGTAGCGGCGCAGGAACAGGTCGCCGGAGCCGGGGAGCAGCCGGAGCACCGGTCCGAGCGTCGGTCGCCCGAAGAAGAGCAGGAGCGAGAGCAGCCCGACGCCGAGGAGCGCGCGCAGGTGCGGCTCGGACAGGGACCGCCGGAGCGCGACGAGGAGGCCGAGGGCGGCGGCCAGCGTGAGCGCGGGGAACCGCCCCCGGTCGAAGATCCCGCCCGACACGAGCCAGCCGAGGACGCGACGGGCCCCGAAGGAGTCGTAGTAGAAGGTGTTGCGGGAGAACTCGTCCTGGACCGTCCAGACCCGGTCGGCGAGCACGGGCCACACGGTCCAGGCCGCGACGAGGAGCGCCCCCACCCCCACGACCAGGGCTCTGGCCAGCCGGCGCGGCAGCTCCCGCGGGCGCGCGAGGACGAAGGCCGCGAGCGAGAGCAGCGCGAGGTACCCGGTGAGCAGGTGGACGGCAACGGTGAGCGCGAGGACGCCCGCGGGCAGCGCGAACCGCCCCCCGCGGTCCACGGCCCGCCAGCCGAGTCCCCAGGAGAGCGGCAGCAGCCACATCCCGAACAGCTGCGTCCAGGTGCCGTACCCGCGCCAGGCGTAGGAGCCCCACTCGTAGCCGAGCCCGGGCGCGCTCACCACGAGGGGCGAGGCGACGGCGGCGAGGGCCGCCGGCCAGCGCTCGAGCCCGAGGAGCCGCCCGCCCGCGTACACCGCGATCGGCCACAGCGCGAGGAGCAGGTACGTGGACCAGGCCACGACGGTCCGGGCGCCGAACGCGAGGGCCGGAAGACCCGCGAGCACGTGGGGCAGGCTCTGATAGTGGTGGAACCGCGAGGAGCCGAGCGCCACGTCGGGGTACCAGCCGTCGAGGGGCAGGTGCCCGCCCGCGATCCGGTCCGCCGCCCAGGCCACCATCGAGGTGTGGACGGCGGCGTCGTTGGGGAGCGAGACCGAGGTCGCCTCGGCGCGGAGGGCCCAGAGCCCGAAGGCGACCGCCGCGGCCACCGCGAGGAGCGGCCAGCGGGCGGCCCGCCCCACGGCGCTACGCCCCGACGGGCTGGAGCTCGGCCTCGCGCAGGCGGTTCGTGTCGATGGGGATCCCCGGCCCCATCGTCGTCGCGACCGTGGCCGAGCGCACGTACTTGCCCTTGGCCGCGGAGGGCCGGGCCCGCAGGATCTCGTCCACCACCGCGAGGTAGTTCTCGAGCAGCTGCCGCTCGTCGAAGGACCGCTTGCCGATCACGACGTGGACGTTGCCGGTGCGGTCGGTCCGGTACTCGACGCGGCCGCCCTTGATGTCGCGGACGGTCTTGGCGATGTCGTTGGTCACCGTGCCGGTCTTGGGGTTCGGCATGAGCCCCCGGGGACCGAGGACGCGCCCGGCCTTCCCCACCGAGGCCATCATGTCCGGCGTGGCGACGGCGGCGTCGAACTCGATCTTCCCGGCCAGCACGTCCTGGACGAGCTCCTCGCCGCCCACGAGGTCGGCCCCGGCCTCGCGGGCCTCCTGGGCCTTCTCCCCCACCGCGAACACGGCGACCCGGACGGTCCGGCCGGTCCCGTGGGGCAGGCTCACCGTCCCCCGGATCATCTGGTCGGCCTTGCGGGGGTCGATCCCGAGCTTGAAGGCGACCTCCACGGTCTCGTCGAAGCGGGCGGCCGGCAGCTCCTTCAGCAGGCGGATGGCCTCGACCGGCGTGTACCACCGGCCGGGCTCGATGAGGGCGGCGGCCTCGCGGTAGCGCTTGCCCCGGCGGGTCATGCGACCACCTCCACGCCCATGCTGCGGGCCGTGCCCTCGATGATCCGCATCGCGGCCTCCACGTCGGAGGCGTTGAGGTCGGGCATCTTCTGCTCGGCGATCCGCCGCAGCTGGTCCCGGGTGAGCTTGCCGACCTTCGCGCGGTTCGGTTCGGCCGAGCCCTTGTCCAGGCCGATCGCCTGCTTGATCAGCTCGGCCGCCGGCGGCTGCTTCAGCACGAACGAGAACGAGCGGTCCTCGTAGATCGTGAGCTCGACCGGGATCACCTGCCCGGCGAACTGCTGGGTGCGCTCGTTGTACTGGCGGCAGAACTCCATGATGTTCACGCCGTGCTGGCCGAGGGCCGTGCCCACCGGGGGCGCGGGCGTGGCCTGCCCGGCGCGGATCTGGAGCTTCACGACGGCCAGGATCTTCTTGCGGGGGGGCATCTTCACCTCCGTGCGGTCCGAGCGGCCGGCGCGCCGGCCTCCCGCGGTCGTTGGAACCCGTCCGGGGTCCCGGACGTCTGGTGCATGGTAGGCGAGGCGCCCGGCCGGCGCCAACCGCCGGACCACGTAGGATGTGGTCCTCGGCCGAGGAGACCGGCCCCGGCCACCGGAGGGAAGGGGGACCCCATGTCCCGAGCTCGGAAGGCCGGCGTCCTCGCACTCAGCCTCCTCGTGACGGCGCCCTTCGTCGCGACCGCTCTGACGCTCCGCAACGGCAGCCCGGCGGATCATCAGCGGGCGGTGGTGAAGGACCGCGCGTCCACGACCTCGAGCCTCGAGTGGGCGCCCGTCCCGGGGCTCGCCAGCACCCTCGTGTGCGCGAAGGGGACGGTGAGCGCCACGCTGAGCGTGAACCTCACGGGTGCTCCGGCCTCCTTCCGCCTCCGCATCGACGGCGGCGGCCTCATGGAGCCGGAGCTCGCCCACTTCGACCCCGGCGCGGGCACCCGCTCGTTCTCGTACACGTTCGCCACCAAGGTCGGGACGTGGGAGGGCTCCGACGGGCACTCCTTCGACCTCGAGTGGCGCTCGCCGAGCGGTGCGCCGACCACCTTGAAGCGGGGAGACCTGGTGCTGCTCTTCGGGGAGGGGAGCTGCTGAGGCCCCGCCTCAGGCCTTGGCGACCTGGTCGAAGCTGAGCTCGACCGGGGTCTCCCGGTCGAAGATGTTCACGAGGACCTTCAGCTTGCTCTGGTCCACGTTGATCTCGCTGATCGTGCCGCTGAAGTCGGCGAAGGGCCCGGAGACGATCCGCACGACGTCGCCCTCCTCGAAGCCGAGGCGGAAGGCCGGCTTCACCTCCTCCTTCTTCACCGCGAGGATCTTCTCCACCTCGCGGCGCGAGAGCGGGGTCGGCTTGGTCCCCGTCCCGGCGGAGACGAAGCCGGTGACCCCCGGCGTGTTGCGCACGACGTACCAGGAGTCGTTGTCGTAGATCATCTTCACGAGCAGGTAGCCGGGGAACACCTTGCGCTGGACGACCTGCTTCTTGCCGCCCTTGATCTCCATCACGTCTTCCATGGGGATGACGACCTCGAAGATCTTGTCCTCCATCTGCATCGTGTGGATGCGCGACTCGAGGTTCGCCTTCACCTTGTTCTCGTACCCGGCGTAGGTGTGGACGACGTACCACTCGCCGGGCCCCCTGAAGGGGTCGCGGGCGGCGGTCTCCCCCTCGGGCTCCTCGAGATCCTCGGCCTCCTCCGCGACGGCGGCCTCCTCGACGTCCTCGGCCTTCGCCGCCTCGGGCTCGACCGGCTCGAGCGCGGTCTCCGGCTCCGCCGCGGGCCCGGGGGTCGCGAGCGCCGCGGCCTCCAGGGGTTCGGCCTCGACGTCGGGCGGGTACGCGGCCGCCGGCTCCGCCTCCGCGACGGAGCCCGCCTCCTCCGACGCGGCCTCGACCGCCCCGGCCTCGGCGGTCGGGTCGCGGTCCTCGGGGCGGTCCTCGGGGGCGTACTCGTCCATCGGCGCGGGATCGGTCATGCGGGCTTCCTTCAGGCGGCGAAGACGTCCAGGACGAACTTGGTGAACAGCACGTCGAGCCCCCACACGTACGAGGTGAGCACGACGACGGTCACGAGCACGACGATGGTGTAGGTGACGAGCTCCTTCCGGGTGGGCCACAGGACCTTCTTCAGCTCCTGCCGCACCTCCCTCAGGAACTGGCGCACCCCGACCCGCTGACGCTGCGCGGGGGGCTGCGCACGGCGCGCGGTGGCGACGGCGCGGGCGCGATCCACGCTCGTGCCCTGCCGTCGGGCCGCTCGCTTCATCTGCCTGTTCATCGTTGCTCCTCAGCAGGGGCGGAGGGACTCGAACCCCCAACCGCCGGTTTTGGAGACCGGTGCTCTACCAGGTTGAGCTACGCCCCTCCACGGGATCGGTGTAACCGGGGTCGGGGACACCGGAAGCCCAGTATAGGGGGCCGCCTGCAGCGCGGCAAAGCAGGGCCGGCCGCCGCGCGCCACCCCGACACGCCCGGAACGCCGCCGCCGGGCCCGCCCCGGGGGCGGCCGCCTGTTGAAGATGTCAACGCCGGATACGTGATGTTGCTCCTGTGAGCCCTTACACTTGGGCGACGCGAGACGCCCGCGCCGGCCCCGGAAGGCGAGCGCTCACATGTACGAGGAGACTTCCCCGTCCCACGGCGGGGCGAGGCGGCGCGGCCTGTTCTCGGGCCGCACGGACCTCGAGACCCCGTCCCCCGATCGCACCCGCGCGGTCCTGGCCGCGTACCAGGAGATGATCCGCGAGCAGCTCGAGGAGGGCCTCCGCGAGCTCCAGCACACCGCGAACCGGCTCATGCACGAGATCGCCGCCGAGGTGGCCGCCGGCGCCGGCGGCGACAAGGACGAGATCCAGGAGCGCCTGCTGACCGCGATCAGCAAGGACCAGACCCTCCGCAGCCTGATCGCCCACACCGACGAGCGCTTCCAGACGCTCGCCGTGCGCACCGCCCGGCTCGAGGACACCCTGAACATGCTCGCCGAGGGGATCCGGGCCGCCCGGGAGGAGCTCGCGCGCGGGGTCGAGGCGCTGGAGTCGGTCCCCACCGACCGCGGCGTGGCCGAGATCCGCCAGCGCCTGGACGAGGTGACCCGCCAGGTCGCCCGGGCCTTCGAGGTCCTGGCCGAGCGGGATCGGGCGATCACCGAGGCGGTCCAGCGCCGGGTGAGGGAGCACGGCGAGCTCGTGGTGTCCGAGGCCGCGAGGATCACCAAGGCCCTGGAGTCCTACGTCCAGCAGGGCGTGTCGGCCATGGGCCAGCTCGCCGGCACGGTCGAGGCCCACCTGCAGCGTCTGGACGCCCGCGAGGACGAGATCGCCGCCCGCATCGCGGAGGCCGCCGAGACCCAGGTCCGGGCGATCTCGGAGCGGATCGAGGCCCTCGCCGGGCGCATCGCCGAGGACTCCGTCTCCACGAACGAGGCCATCTCGCACCTGCTCGAGGTGACGGACGAGCGGAACCGCTCCCTCGGCGAGCTGCTCGAGCTCATGCACGACCGGGTGGGGATGGAGACCCGCGACGTGCTGATGGCCGTCGAGGGGCTCGAGGGCCGGATCCACGGCGCCCTCGAGCAGCGGGTGCGGGGCCTCGCCGAGCTCGTCCGCGCCGACTCGCTCGCCCTGCGCGACGAGCTCGTCCGCACGGCGGCCGCCCACGACGAGGCGGTGGGGCGGGCGCTCGAGGAGCGTCTCAACGCCGTGGTGCAGACCCTGACCTCGGCGACGGGGTGGATGGTCGAGGAGATCGTCCGCCGGGTGCGGGAGGAGGCCATCGGGGCGCTCGAACGCCAGTCCCGGGAGCAGGGGCGCTTGCTCGACGCGCGCCTCGACGACGCGGTCTCCACGATCGACCGGAACATGGTGCGGATGTCCGACTCCCTCGAGGGCCAGCTCGACCGGCTCGTGCGGACCGTCGGGGACCGAGCCTCGGAGGCCGCCTCGCAGGCCGCCGAGGCCGCGATCCGCGAGCGCCTGCACGAGGTGGCCGAGCGCCTGGCCGCCTCGGCCGCGCTGATCGAGCGGGCGCAGATCCGGACCGAGGAGACCGTGATGCGGGCGATGGACGCGAGGATCGCCGCCCTCGCCAAGATGGTCCGCTCCGACAACGAGTCCCTCGCCCGGCAGATCGTCGCCGACCAGGACACGTCCAAGCAGGCCCTGCGAGCGGTGAAGGAGCTCCAGGCGAGCCTGCCGGCCGACGTGATCGAGACCATCCAGCGCCGGATGGACGACCTCGCCGAGTCGGTGGCCAAGTCCCAGGAGATGCTGGCGCAGCGGATCGACCGGATGGCGGCGAAGATCGGCGAGCGCTACGAGAGCGACATCCAGATCGTGATCGACCGGATGGGCGACGCGATGCACGCCCTGGCGAGCCTCGGCCGCGGCGCGCGGTCCGAGCCCGAGCACGACCGGATCGAGCTGGAGTAGCCGGAGGGCGCGGGTGGCGCGCGGTCAGGGCAGCCGCAGCTCGGCTTCCCCGCGCCGGATCGGGTGCTCGGTGCGGCCCTCGCGCTCCAGGCGCACCCACACGTCGAGCACGACCCGACGCTCGACGGGGTCGACCTCGCGCACGGTCCCGCCCGCGACGATCGTCTCGCCCGCGAGCACCGGCGCTCGGAACTGGACCCGCAGCCGCCGCAGGGCCCCGGGGTCGCCGGCCCATCGCGTGAGGCAGGTCGCCAGGTGCCCCATGGTGAGCATCCCGTGGGCGATGAGGCCGGGGAAGCCGACCGAGCGGGCGAAGGCGTCGTCCAGGTGCAGGGGGTTGCGGTCGCCGGAGGCCTCGGCGTACGCGGCGATCCGCTCGCGCGTGACGGCCATGGCGAGCTCGGGGACGGCCTGCCCGGGGGCGAGGTCCTCGAGGCGGGGGGACGACGGCGACACCTCAGACCTCCCCCCGCTCGATCAACGTCGAGCGCGCGAGGACCACCGTCTCGCCGTCCTCGTCGAGCATCTCGGTGCGGATGGTCAGGAACCCGTGGCCGCCCTTGGTCCGGATGCTCTCGATCCTCGAGCGCACCTCGAGCGTCTCCCCCACCCTGAACGGACGGCGCCACTCGTACTCCTGCTCGCCGTGGACGACCCGGGTGAAGTCCAGGCCGAGCTCGGGGTCGGCGACGACGCGGGCCAGCCCGGCCTCGATCTCCGGCGCCGTGGCGAACGTGGGCGGCACCCCGTCGTCCGCCCCAGCGGAGCCGACGGCTTCGGCGAACCGACGCACGCGCTCGCTCTCGACCACGAACCGCACCGGCGGGTACGCCCTGCCTTCCAGCGCAGGGTTCAACGGCACGAGCGCACCCCCGGCCGTTCGTCCGACACACCGGTCCGCCGGGCGGCCGTCTCCCATCGGCGGGATACACAAGCCCCCATGGCGCCCACTACGTTCGCAGCCGGAGGCGACGACGGCAACGCGACCCGAGGCGCCGCGGTCGCCGACCGATCGAACGAGGGGGACGTGGGCTAGCGATGGCCAGGACCGGGACCCGGACGATCGCCGTCCTCATCGTGGACGACGAGCGGACCTTCGGCGAGGCGCTCCAGCTGGCGCTGCGCCACGAGCGGGACCTCACGGTCGTGGACGTCGTCACCGATGGGGAGGGCGCGCTCGAGGCGGTCCGCCGCCACCGGCCCGACGTCGTGCTCATGGACGTCGCGATGCCGGGGATGAGCGGGATCGAGGCCACCCGCCGGATCAAGGGGTCCGATCCCGAGGCGCGCGTGCTGATCCTCTCCGGGCACGAAGACCCCCTCCTGCTCGCCCGCGCCGTCCAGGCTGGAGCGATCGGCCTGCTGCGCAAGACGGAGGCCGTGGCGACGGTGGCCGACGCGGTGCGCCGGGCGTACCGGGGCGAGCCGATCCACGACGAGGACGAGGTCGAGTCGGCCCTCCGTCGGCTCCGCCACCGGCGCTCGGCCGAGGCCGACGCCGCGACGCGGCTCCAGCGGCTCACGCCGCGGGAGCGGCAGGTGCTGGAGCGCATGGCCACCGGGGCCTCGCCGGAGGAGATCGCGAAGACCCTCGGCATGAGCCCCCACACCCTGCGGACCCACGTCCAGAACATCCTGCTGAAGCTCGGGGTCCACTCGAAGATGGAGGCCCTGGTGCTCGCCATCCGTCACGGGCTCGTCACCACGGTCGACCTCACCGAGGACGTCGTCGGGTAGGGCCGGGTCCGCGGTCGGCCCCCGCTCAGGCCCCGTACGGCGGGGGGTCCCGCAGCACCTCGGCGAGGGGTGGGTTCGAGCGGTCGCGCTCGGAGAGGATGGGCTGCGGGTCCGGCCAGGGGATCCCCAGGGCCGGGTCGTCCCAGGCCAGCCCGTGCTCGTCGGCGCCGGTGTGCTCGGCGTCCACGAGGTAGTGGAGGATGAGGTCGCGCTCGGCGTAGAAGCCGTGGGCCACCCCGGCCGGGATGTACAGGCCGCGGAGCTCCTCGTCGGCGTCGAGCCGCAGGCCGACGCCGACGCCCTCGGTCGGGGACCCCACGCGGAGGTCGTAGAGGCCGACGAAGGCCCGGCCGGCGAGCACGGTCCACCAATCGGCCTGGTTCCGATGGAAGTGCAGGCCCCGGAGCACGCCGGCGCGCGAGAACGAGGCGTTCCCCTGCACCATGGCGCGGGCCTCGGGGAGCCAGGAGGCGCGGTAGTCCTCGGCGAACCAGCCGCGGCGGTCGGGGTGACGGACCAGCGCGAGCAGCCGCACCCCGGCGATGCCGGTCCCGCGCTCCGATGGTCGGCTCATCCGGCGCGCCCCCGCACGGCCGCGATCCGGCCCCTCAGCGCGTCTCGCGGTGCACCGTGTGCCGGCGGCACCACCGGCAGTACTTCTTCAGCTCGATCCGGTCGCGGTCGTTCAGGCGGTTCTTGACCGTGACGTAGTTCCGGCGCTTGCACTCGGTGCAGGCGAGCGTGATCTTCGGTCGGTTGTCGGTCTTCGCCACGGTCCCGCCCTACTTGATGACCTTCGTCACGCGCCCGGCGCCGACGGTCCGGCCGCCCTCGCGGATCGCGAAGCGCAGGCCCTCCTCCATGGCGATGGGCGCGATCAGCTCGACGGTGATCTCCACGTTGTCGCCCGGCATCACCATCTCCACGCCCTCCGGCAGGTGCAGGGTGCCGGTGACGTCGGTGGTGCGGAAGTAGAACTGGGGCCGGTAGCCGTTGAAGAACGGCGTGTGGCGCCCGCCCTCCTCCTTGGAGAGCACGTAGACCTGGCCCTGGAACTCGGTGTGGGGGGTGATGGTGCCGGGCTTGGCGAGCACCTGGCCCCGCTCCACCTCGTCCTTGTCGATCCCCCGCAGCAGGACGCCGACGTTGTCCCCGGCCCGGACCTCGTCCAGGATCTTGCGGAACATCTCGAGGTCGGTGGCGACGGTCTTGCGGGTGGGGCGGATCCCGACGATCTCGACCTCCTCCATCTTGCGCAGCACCCCGCGCTCCACCCGGCCGGTCACCACGGTGCCCCGGCCGGTGATGGAGAACACGTCCTCGATCGGCATCAGGAAGGGCTTGTCGATGTCCCGGACCGGCTCGGGGATGTAGGTGTCGACGGCCTCCAGGAGCTCCAGGATCTGGGCCTTGGCCTGCTCGTCGCCCTCCAGGGCCTTGAGGGCCGAGACCCGCACCACCGGGACCTCGTCGCCGGGGAACTCGTAGGCCGAAAGGAGCTCCCGGACCTCGAGCTCCACGAGGTCCAGCAGCTCGGGGTCGTCGACCATGTCCACCTTGTTCAGGGCCACCACGATGTAGGGGACGTTCACCTGGCGGGCGAGGAGCACGTGCTCCCGGGTCTGGGGCATGGGGCCGTCGGCCGCGGAGACCACGAGGATCGCCCCGTCCATCTGGGCCGCCCCGGTGATCATGTTCTTGATGTAGTCGGCGTGGCCGGGGCAGTCCACGTGGGCGTAGTGGCGGCGCTCGGTCTGGTACTCCACGTGGGCGATGTTGATCGTGATGCCCCGCTCCTTCTCCTCGGGGGCCTTGTCGATCTGCTCGAAGGGGGTGAAGTCGGCCAGGCCCTTCTCCGACAGCACCTTGGTGATCGCCGCCGTGAGGGTGGTCTTGCCGTGGTCGATGTGCCCGATCGTGCCGATGTTCACGTGGGGCTTCGTCCGCTCGAACCTCTGCTTGGCCATCTCGTGCTCCTCCGGTCCCGGTCTCCTGGGGATCGCTCCGTAGCGGGGGCGGGATTCGAACCCGCGACACAGCGATTATGAGCCGCTTGCTCTGCCACTGAGCTACCCCGCCGAGGCGATCACACAGTTTACCTGGGCCGACGCGCCTCGGCAGCCGTCGGCCGACCCCCGGGCCGTCCAGCGGTCTGCCCCAGCCGCCCCGTTCCACGGACCCCACTCGAGGGCCGCCACTCGAGCCGGAGAGGGGACTCGAACCCCTGACCCCCTCCTTACCATGGAGGTGCTCTGCCGACTGAGCTACTCCGGCCTCGGCGCGGCCATGATACCCGCCCGGGCGTCGCGCCCCGTGGCACCATGGAGGCATGGCCCGCGCCCTCGCCGTCCTCGTTCCGCTGCTCCTCACGGGCGTCGTGGGATGTGTGGGGGCCGGCGAGCGCGGCGGTTCGGCCAGGCTCGCGATCTCGACCGAGGCCGGGAGGGTGGAGCTGCGGGTGGAGGTCGCCGACGATGCTGCCGAGCGGGCCCGGGGGCTCTCCGGTCGCTCGTCGCTGCCCGCCGACGCCGGGATGGTCTTCCTCTGGGACGAGCCGGTCCGCGCCCGGTTCTGGATGAAGGACACGCTCATCCCCCTGCAGATCGCCTTCTGGGACGAGCGGGGGCGCATCCTCGCCGTCCTCGACATGGAGCCGTGTACCGCCGACCCCTGCCCCACCTACGGACCGGACGCACCCTTCGTCGGTGCCGCGGAGGCCAACGCGGGCTGGTTCACAGGGCACGGCGTGGCCGTCGGCGATACCGTCTCGCTGGAGATCGGCGATGGGTGAGGACTGCCTGCTCTGCCGGGCCGAGCGGGTCACCGACTGGCACTTCGAGGACGAGGAGTGCTGGGTGGCCGACTGCCTCGTCTGCCGCACGCCGATGGTCGTGTGGCGCACCCACGGCCTGCCGGACCCCCGGCGCGAGGCCCAGCTCCTCGCTCGCCTGGAACGCGTGGCGGCAGCCCGGTACGGGGAGGAGGGCTACTGGATCGACCTCGAGCGCCGGCGGATCCCCGACCACTGGCACGCCCACGCTCGACCGGCCGGCGGGTTCTTCGACCCCGCGAGCGAGCTCCACGGGCGGTGGGGCTGACGCGGACCGCCGCTTCCGGTGGTGGGGGGAGGAGGATTCGAACCTCCGTAGGCGTACGCCGGCGATTTTACAGACCGCTCCCTTTGGCCGCTCGGGCATCCCCCCGAACGCAAGCAAGGAT
Source organism: Actinomycetota bacterium (assembly GCA_004366195.1). Lineage (GTDB taxonomy): Bacteria > Actinomycetota > UBA4738 > UBA4738 > HRBIN12 > HRBIN12. Next base: position 2,069 of record SIRV01000211.1, on the reverse strand, counting down.
AGCAACGGCCGGGACGCCGTCGGCGGGCCCGGGGCCCGCCGGGGCGGGGCGACGTAGCATGGGGACATGGCCAAGACCGAGTTCTCCTTCGACATCGTCTCGCAGGTCTCGATGCCTGAGGTCACGAACGCCGTGGACCAGGCCCGACGCGAGATCTCGACCCGTTTCGACTTCAAGGACACCGGCACCTCGATCAGCCAGGACGAGACCCTCATCGAGCTGCGCTCGAGCACGGAGGACCGCCTGAAGGCGGCCGTCGAGGTCTTCAAGGAGAAGGCCGTCCGGCGCGAGATCAGCCTCAAGGCGATCCACTTCGGCCCGATCCAGCCGGCGGCCAAGGGCACCGTGAAGCAGGTCCTGAACGTGAACGTCGGGATCAGCCAGGACAAGGCCCGCGAGCTCGTCCGGTTCATCAAGAAGACCGGCCTGAAGGTCCAGGCCCAGATCCAGCAGGACCAGGTCCGGGTCTCCGGCAAGAGCAAGGACGACCTCCAGGAGCTGATCCGGAGGCTCACGGAGCAGGACTTCGGCATCGCCCTCCAGTTCGTGAACTTCCGGCCCTGATCCGGACACCGCCGGGGCGTCCCATCCGGCGGTGTCGGAGCGCCGTTCCGGCCTATTGCTGGCCCCGGAGGGGGGCGGGTAGATTGCCGGCACTGGAGGTGATAACGGGTGGACGTGGAGCGTCTGAAGGCCCGCGCGGCCGAGATCAGCGAGCGCGAGCGCGGCAGGCTGCTGGAGCGCACGCCGAGGTCGAAGGAGCTGTACGAGCGAGCGGTCAAGGTCCTGCCGAAGGGCGTGGCCTCGAACTTCCAGGCCGGCGACCCCTACCCCGTGTACCTGGACCACGGCCGCGGGCCGAGGGTCTGGGACGTCGACGGGAACGAGTACGTGGACTTCCACGGCGGGTTCGGGGTCAACGTGGTCGGGCACGCGCACCCCAAGATCGTGGAGGCCATCCGGAAGGTGGCCGACCAGGGGATCCACTTCGCGGTCACGACCCCGCTCACGGTGCAGCTCGCCGAGGCGATCTGCGAGCGGTTCGGGGTGGACCAGGTGCGCCTGGTGAACTCCGGCACCGAGGCGACGATGGACGCCCTGCGGGTGGCCCGAGCCGCGACCGGCAAGGACCGCGTGGTGAAGATGGAGGGCTCGTACCACGGCCACCACGACGCGCTGCTCTTCTCGGTCGTCCCCGAGGCCGACACCCTCGGCGTCCGCTACAGCGTGGGCGGTGAGGCGGCGGACACGACGGGATCGGCGTACACGACCCAGCCCACCTCGCGCGGCATCCCCCGCTCGATGTGGCAGGACACGATCATCGTGCCGTTCAACGACGCGCAGGCCGTCGAGGACCTGTTCCGCGAGCACGCGGACGAGATCGCCGCGCTCATCCTCGAGCCGGTGATGATGAACATCGGGATCGTGGTGCCGAAGCCCGGGTACCTCCAGGCCCTGCGCGACCTCTGCGACCGGTCCGGGGTGGTGCTGCTCTTCGACGAGGTGAAGTGCGGGGGCACGATCGCCTACGGGGGCGCCATCGAGCGGTTCGGGGTCAAGCCCCATCTCGCCTGCTGGGCCAAGGCCATCGGCGGCGGCTCGGTGATCGGGGCGTTCGGCGGCGACGCGAGCATCATGGAGTGGGTCACGAAGGGCGCGGCCCAGCAGGGGACCTTCAACGGGAACCCGCTGTCGGCGGCGGCCGGCCTCGCGGCCCTCACCCAGGTGCTCACCAGGGACGCCTACGAGCACCTCGGCAAGCTCGGGACGCTCCTCGCCGAGGGCTGCCAGCGGGCGATCGACGAGACCGGGATCCCGGCGCACACCGTCGACCTCGGCGCGAAGGGCTGCGTCTCCTACCGCAAGGAGCCGCTCACGAACTACCGGGACTTCCTCGAGACGATCCCCGAGCTCTTCTACGCGTCGTTCACCTGGATGGTGAACCGGGGCGTGTTCATGACCCCCGGCGACGAGGAGCAGTGGACGATCTCGGTGCAGCACACCGAGGAGGACATCGCCCGGTACGTGGACGCCTTCGCCGGGTTCACCCAGGAGCTCGTGCGGTAGCG
>ML214196.1:9258-11593 GCA_004366195.1 Actinomycetota bacterium | reverse complement strand
GCGATCGCGTCGTCGATGACGACCGGGCGCTTCTCGACGGCGTCGGTGGAGAGGATCGCGGTCTGCGGCTGGTTGATGATCGGCACGCTGATGAGCGAGCCGAACGAGCCGGGGTTCGTGATCGTGAAGGTCCCCCCGTGGACCTCGTCGGGCCGGAGCTGCTTGGCCCGCGCCCGCGTGGCGAGGTCGTTGATGCCGCGGGCGATGCCGAGGAGGTTCATCTGGTGGGCGCCCTTCAGCACCGGCACGATGAGCCCCTCCTCGTAGGACACGGCGATGCCGAGGTTCACGTAGCGCTTGACCAGGATCCCGTCCTCGCGCAGCTCGGCGTTCACCATGGGGAAGGCGAGGAGGGCCTCCGTCACCGCCCGGGCGATGAACGGCAGGTAGGTGAGGGAGAAGCCCTCGCGGGCCCGGAAGTCGTCCTTGACGCGCTCGCGCAGGCGCGCGACGTTCTCCATGTTGACCTCGACCGCCGTCCACGCCCGGGCCGAGACCTCGAGCGAGCGCTTCATGTGCTCGGCGATCTTGGCGCGGACGTGCGAGATGGGGACGAGCTCCTCCTCGGCCGCTGCGGCCGCCGGCGCGGGCCGTGCCTCCGTGGTCGGCGTGGGAGCCACGACAGCGGGGGGCGCAGCGGCGGGGGCCGCGGTCGGAGCGGTCGGGGCCGCCGTCCCGCGGGCGGCGACGTAGGCCAGCACGTCCTTCCGGGTCACGCGCCCCCCGGCGCCCGTGCCGGGCACCTGCGAGAGGTCGACCCCGTGCTCGGCCGCGAGCTTCCGCACGACGGGCGAGATCACCCCAGCGCGAGGGGCGGCCGGGGCCGGCGCGGGCGCCTCGGCCGCGCGGGCGGGCTCGGCGGTCGCGGGCGCGCCCTCCTCCTCGATGATGGCGAGCTCGGTGCCGACCTTCACGGTCGCGCCCTCGGGGACGAGGATCTTCGCCAGGCGCCCGGAGGCCACCGAGGGCACCTCGGTGTCGACCTTGTCCGTGGAGATCTCGAACAGGGGCTCGTCGACGTCGACGCGGTCACCCTCCTTCTTCAGCCAGCGCAGGATCGTGCCCTCGACGACGGTCTCGCCGAGCTGGGGCATGGTCACCGACGTCATGGTCCCTCCTACCAGGCCGCCAGACGTTCCACGGCCGCGACGATGTCCGGTACCTGCGGCAGGTACGCGTCCTCGAGCGTGGGGGAGAAGGGGATCGGCACGTTCGGCGGCGCGAGCCGCATCACCGGCGCGTCCAGGTGCTCGAAGGCCTCCTCGGCGATCTGGGCGGCGACCTCGGCCCCCACGCCGAGGAACCGGTGGCTCTCGTAGAGCACGAGGACGCGGCTCGTCTTCTCCACCGACCGGAGCACGGTCTCGGTGTCGAGGGGCTGGATCGTGCGCAGGTCCACGATCTCGGCGGAGATCCCGCGGCCCTCGAGCTGCTCGGCGGCCTCGAGCGCCCAGTGGACGAGCATCCCGTAGCTGACGATGGAGACGTCGCTCCCCTCGCGGACGACCCGCGCCCGTCCGATCGGCACCAGGAAGTCGGGGTCCTCCGGCACGACCTCCTTGATGCGGCGGTAGATCCACTTGTGCTCGAGGAAGATCACCGGGTTGTCGTCGCGGATCGCCGACTTCAGCAGGCCCTTGGCGTCGGTGGGGAAGGCCGGGCAGATCACCTTCAGCCCCGGCGAGTGCGCGAACCACGGCTCGGGGTTGAAGGAGTGGAAGCTCGAGGCCCGCACGCCGCCACCGGAGGGACCGCGGAGCACGACCGGCAGCGGGACGCCGCTGCGGTAGTGGTAGCGGCCGAGGGCGGTGGTGATCATGTCGAAGCCGCTCGACATGAAGTCCGCGTACTGGAACTCGGCGACGGGGCGGAAGCCCTCCATCGCGGCGCCGATGGCGATGCCGGTGATCGTCTCCTCGGCGATCGGCGTGTCCATCACGCGCTCGGGGCCGAAGCGCTCGAGGAAGCCCTCGGTCACCTTGAAGGCGCCGCCGTAGACCCCGATGTCCTCGCCGAGGAGGAACACGCGCTCGTCCCGCTCCATCTCCTCCCACAGGGCTTCGGCGATGGCGATGAGGTACGTGGCCTCGCCGGCCTCGGTCCGCTTGCCGCGGGGCTCGGCCCCGTGGCCGGCGGCGCCCGCCTCGAGCGTCCGCGCGCTCACGAGGCCTCCGTCCCGCCCTCGCGGGAGGGCTCGCGCCGCCAGTACCCGTCCTCCACCCACAGGCCCATCGTGACCTCCTCGCCGACCGGGAAGGGGGATCGCTGGGCGTACTCGTACGCCTCGTCGAAGTCCCTCCGCACGCGCTCGTCGATCTCGGCGACGGCGGCCGGG
>ML214196.1:0-9188 GCA_004366195.1 Actinomycetota bacterium | reverse complement strand
CCTCCGTCCCGCCCTCGCGGGCCCGCTCGACGGCCTCGTGCGCCACGCGGTAGACCTCCAGCACGTCCTGGGCGTCCACACGCACCCCCGGCATGCCGTAGGCCGCGGCGCGCTCCGCGATGGTGGGGGTGGGGAACTCGAGCTCGTTCGGGGTGGAGTACGCGTACCGGTTGTTGTTCACCACCCAGACGACCGGGAGGCGGTACACGGCCGAGACGTTCAGGGCCTCGTGCCAACGGCCGTTCGAGGTCGCGCCGTCGCCGCAGATCGCCATCGCCACCCGAGGCTCGCCCCGACGCTTGTACGCGAGGGCGGCGCCGCAGGCCACGGGGTAGGCGATCGGCAGGTGCGACATCACGGTCCACGTCCGGGCGCCCTCCCAGTCCCCGATGTGGCTGTTGCCGTCCCGGCCCCGGGTGTAGCCGTCGATCCGGCCCCAGAACTGGGCTAGCACGCGCTTCAGGTCGAGGCCCTTCGTCAGCTGGGCCGACAGGTCGCGGTGGGTGGGGAACAGCGAGTCCTCCGTGCGCAGCGCGGCGGCCACGCCGACGTGCGTGCCCTCCTGGCCGCGGCCGGAGTAGATCGCGCCGGGCAGGCGCCCCTGCCGGTAGAGGGCCTCGAGCCGCTCGTCCACGTACCGGCAGAGCTTCAGCAGGTACAGGATCTCGCGCAGGCGCTCGTCGGAGAGCCCCACGCGCCAGTCCGTCGCCGCCGTCCGCTGGTCCGCCGTCGTCGCCACCGTCCCTCCTCAGACCCCGTGCAGGGGCTTGCCAGCGAGCGCCAGGACCGCCTCCCCGAACGCCTCGGCGAGGCTCGGGTGGGGGTGGAACAGGGTCGCCACCTCGGCCGGCGCGGCCTCCCAGGCGACGGCGAGCATCGGCTCGGCGATGAGGTCGGTGACGTGCGGGCCGACCATGTGGACCCCGAGGATCGGGCCGCCGCGCTCGGCGACGACCTTGCAGATGCCGCCCTCGCCGAGGATGTTGGCCTTGCCGATGCCCTGGAGGTTCAGGATCTCCACCTCGACGTCGTGCCCGCGCTCGCGGGCCTGCTGCTCGGTGAGGCCGACGGAGGCGATCTCCGGGCTCGAGTAGGTGACGCGGGGGATCAGCGCGTAGTCGAGGGGCGGCACGTCGAGGCCGGCGATCCGCTCGGCCACGGCGTAGCCTTCGGCGAAGGCGACGTGGGCGAGCTGGAGCGGCGTCGAGGCCACGTCCCCCACCGCCCACACGTGCGGCGCCGTCGTCTGCAGCTGGTCGTCCACCTTCACGAACCCCCGCTCGAGCTCCACCCCGGCCGCCTCGAGGCCGAGGTCCTCGGTGACCGGACCCCGGCCCACGGCGACCAGGCACACCTGGGCGCTCACCGTCGTCGTGGCGCCCTTCGCCTCGTAGGTCACGTCGACCGCGGAGCCGGTGTCCTTCACGGTTCGGACCGTCGCCCCGGGGACCCCCGTGATGCCCCGGCGGCGGAAGGCCCGGGCGATCTCCTTCGAGACGTCGGCGTCCTCCAGGGGCGCCAGCGCGGGCAGCATCTCGAGCACGGTGACTTCGCTCCCGAAGGAGCGCCACAGGCTGGCGAACTCGAGACCGATCGCCCCGGCCCCGATGATCACGGCCGAGGGCGGCGCAGGGCGCCGCAGGGCCTCGTCGCTGGTGATCACCCGCTCGCCGAGCTCGACGCCGGGGATGAGCCGCGGGCGGGAGCCCGTGGCGAGCACGACGTCCTTGGCGGCGAGACGCCGGCCGTCCACCTCGACGGCCGGGCCGGGCAGGAGCAGCGCCGTCCCGCGGATCACCTCGACGCCCCGGGCCGAGAGCAGCCCGGTGACCCCCTTCACGAGCTTCTCGACGATCCGGTCGCGGAAGGCGTGGATCCGGTCCCAGTCGGGCTCGCCCGAGGCCTCGATCCCCCAGTCCGTCGAGCGGCGCACGGTGTCCATGACCTCGGCCGCGCGCAGGAGCGCCTTGGTGGGGATGCAGCCGCGGAGCAGGCAGGTGCCGCCGACGTGCTCGTCCCGGTCGATCAGCCCCACGCGCTTGCCGAGCTGCGCGAGGCGCAGGGCGCAGGAGTAGCCTCCGGTGCCCGCCCCGATGACGAGTACGTCGTAGTCGTCGGACATCGAGCAACCATGCTACCGCCAACGTAGGATTCGCCCGTGCAACGCCACGGACCACTCGAGGACGTGCACCGCGAGCTCGGGGCTCGGCTCGGGCCGTTCGCCGGCTGGCTCATGCCGATCGAGTACGCCGGCACGCTCGCCGAGCACCGGGCGGTGCGCGAGCGCGCCGGGCTGTTCGACGTCTCCCACCTCGGCCTGGTGTTCGTGCGCGGCCCGGGGGCCCTCGCCACGCTGCAGCGCACCCTCTCCAACGACGTGGCCGCGGTCGCGGTGGGGCGCGCGCAGTACGAGCTCGTCCTGAACGAGCGCGGCGGGATCGAGGAGGACCTGCTCGCGTACCGCCTGGCCGAGGACCGCTTCGCGGTCGTGCCGAATGCCGCGAACGCCGAGCGGGTCGCGTCGCTCCTCGCGGAGGCCGCCGGGCCGGACGCGACGGTCGAGCCCGTGGAGGAGCGCTGCCTCCTCGCGATCCAGGGGCCGCGCTCGCTGGAGGTGGTCGGGGCGCTGTTCGCCGAAGCCGCCGACCTCCCGTACCTCGGGTGCCTGGAGGTGGGCTACCGGGGCGAGCGACTGGTCCTCGCCCGAACCGGGTACACCGGCGAGCGGGGCTACGAGCTCTGCGGCGCGGCGGCGCTGGCGCGCCCGCTGTGGGAGGAGCTGATGGAGGCCGGCGAGGCCGTGGGGCTCGCGCCCTGCGGGCTCGGCGCGCGGGACGTGCTCAGGCTGGAGATGGGGTACCCCCTCTGCGGGCAGGACCTGCTGCCGGACCGGACCCCGATCGAGGCCGGGCTGGCCTGGGCGGTCGCCCTGGACAAGCCGGACCTCCCCGGGCGCGAGGTCCTCCGTCGGCAGGTGGCGGAGGGCCCGCCGAGTCGGCTGCTCGGCATGCGCACGGAGGACCGCCGCCACATCCCCCGTCACGGTCAACGGGTGCTCGCGGACGGCGAGGAGGCGGGGGTCATCACCAGCGGGACCTTCTCGCCGACGCTCGGGGTCGGCATCGCGATGGGGTACCTCAGGCCCGACCTCGCGCCGGGGTCGACGGTCGAGATCGACATCCGCGGACGGATGGCGTCCGCCAGCGTCGTCCGCCCCCCGTTCGTGGCGCGCAGCCCGCGCTAGGTGCGGCGGGCCGCCGCGATGAGCTCTTCCACCGTGGCGTCGCCGAAGGCGGTTCGGAGCAGCAGCCGGTTCAGCATGGCCGCGACGCGGGGGCCGTCCGGCATGACGGCGACGACGAGGTACATCCCCGAGCTCGGGATGCCGAGCTCCCGCACGGGGCCGTATCCGGGAGCGGCGACGAAGTAGGCCCACCGCGTATCGGTGCGACCCACGCGGCACCGCCCCGAGGCCCGGGCCACGTAGTCGCCCGGCGAGTCGGGGTCGCCGGAGGCCCACGACGGCAGGTGGTCGGCGAAGACCTGCTCCCGGACGCGACGGCAGTCCACGCCGCGGGCCAGCGGCGGCAGCGGATGGCGGGCGGCGGCCAGGTAGTAGTAGTCGGAGGGGACCCCGACCCGGGCCCCGTCGATCCACAGGACCGCCATCCCCTCGCGGACCCTGCCGCCCTCGAACGAGCCCGGCCGAGGCCGGGCGATGATGCCCTCGCGGGCGTCCCCCGGGTCCGCGGCCGCGACCGGTTCCCAGCCGTCGGGGATCAGGGCTCGCACCGGACCGGCGGTGACCTCGCGGAAGGGGCTCGGAGACTCGTGGATCCGGATGGCCGAGGCCGACGTCGCCGCGGGGAGCCGGGCGGGGCCGCAGCCCGCCGCGACCGCGCAGAGCACCAGGCAGCCGATGACCTCGCGCACCCGAGGGCGAGGATAGTCCTTCGACACGGGGGATGGCGAATCGGCGCCCGATGCGCCGTTCGGGCCAACGCCCGTGCACGGCCGCGGCGGGCGCGGTAGCATCCGCCCGACAACTGCAGAGGTTCGTGCCCTCGGGGTGACCGGGCCGACGGCGGTCGGTCCGGTCGGAAGCGGGCCGGGGAGGTCCCGGTCCCGCGAAGAGGGAAGCCGGTGCGAGACCGGCGCGGTCGCGCCACTGTGACCGGGGAGCGAGCCCGACGGAGCCACTGGGACGAGGGGTCCCGGGAAGGGTCGGGGGAGCGAGGATCCGGGAGCCAGGAGACCTGCCTCGAGGGGTGACACGGTCCTCCTTCGCACGAAAGGAGAGCGTGTATGGTTCGACGGTCCCTCCCGGCGGCGGTCCTCGCCGCCATCCTCCTCCTGGTCCAGCCCCTGCCCGCCTCGGCGTCCCTGACCGCGGCCGATCGCGCCGAGCGCGCCGCGGGGTACGTGGCATCGGCGCAGCGGTCGAACGGCGCCATCGTGGCCTTCTCGGCGATCGGGTCCACCGCCGACGCGGTCGTCTCCCTCGTCGCCGCCGGCGTGGGGCGGCCCACCGTCCGGCGCGCCCTCGACTACCTCGAGCGCAAGGTGCGGAACGGGAAGGTCGTCGGGGTCGGCCTGCAGGGCAAGGTCGTCCAGGCCGTCGTGGCGGCGGGCGGCGACCCGCGGCGGTTCGGGGGCACGAACCTGGTGCGCGCGATCCGTTCGACGGAGCAGGAAGGCGGCAACCTGGGAGCGGGGACGTCCGTCTTCGACCAGGCCCTCGGCATCCTCGCGCTCGTCGCGGCGGGGAGGGCGCCGAGCGCGACCTCCCTGGCGTGGCTCGCCGACGCCCAGTGCGCCGACGGCGGCTGGCAGTACGACGGCCCGCCGGCGCCGGGCGAGGACGAGCACTGCTCCTCGGGGTCGGGCGACTGGTTCGCCTCCGACACGAACACCACGGCCATGGCGGTGATGGCGCTGGAGGCGGCGGACGGGCCCGCGCCGGCCGTCGCACCCCAGAGCTTCTTCGAGGCGATCCGGGACACCGACCGCGGCGGTTGGGGCTACACCTGGGGCTTCCAGACGACCGACGCGAACTCGACGGCGCTCGTCCTGCAGGCCTACGCCGCCCTCGGGCTCGAGCCCCCCGCCGGGTCGATCCGGGCGCTGCGGGATCTCCAGTACCTGCGCTGCGGCGCCTTCGCCTACTCGTGGTCGGGCGAGGGGCGGACGGGGCCCGACCTAGGGGCGACCATCGGGGCGATCCCCGGCCTGCTCCGTCTCCCCTTCCCCGTCACGGGGCGCGTCGCGCGCGGCCCCGCGCCGGAGCTCCCGGCATGCGCCGCCTAGGAGCGCTCGGGGCCGCGGCGCTCCTCGCCGCGGCCCTCGCTCCGGTCCTCGGCCCGCGGGCCGCGTGCGCGGACCAGGCCTCGGCGGCCCTCGTCGTCGACACCGGCGAGCGGGTCCTGCGGCTCTGCGTCACCCTGCCCGACGAGCCCGTCAGCGGGATCGAGCTGATCGAGCTCGCCGCCGAGCAGCACGGGCTCGCGTACTCCCTCGGCTTCGGCGGCAAGGCGGTGTGCAGCCTGGCCGGGGTGGGCCCGGAGGGGTCCGACTGCTTCGCCGACTACCCCCGCTTCTGGGGGTACTGGCGGGGTGACGGGCAGGGGGGCTGGACGTGGTCGAGCGTGGGCGCCGGCAGCACCGAGGTGGAGGCGGGCGACGTCGAGGGCTGGTCGTGGGGTGAGGGCGACGACGGGGAGAGCCATCCCCGGCCGCCGGCGACCCGGTTCGAGCAGGTCTGCCGGGCCGAGGCCTCGCCGGCGCCCTCGCCGAGCCCGACCCGGTCCGAGGCCCCACCCGCCCGCTCGCCGGGCGCCGCACCATCTGCGCCGTCGCCGAGCCCGAGCGCCCGCGCCGAGGGCCATCGCGAACGGGAGCCCTCGCCCACGCCGAGGGCGGAGCCGACGGTCTCGACCGCCGAGACGGCGAGCGCATCCACCTCGGCCCTCGAGCCGTCGCCGGCGCGAGCGACCGGACCGCCTGAGGGCGGGCTCGGCGCGGGACCGCTCCTCGCCGCCGGCCTCGCCGGGACCCTCGCCGTCGCCGGCTACGCGGTGCGCAGGAGGCGCGCTCGGTGATGCATCCGCTCCTCTGGGTGGCCTGGGCGCTCGGGGCGCTCGTGGCGGCGGCGACGACGAGCAACCCCCTCTACCTCGCGGTGATCGCGGCGGCGGCCTTCCTCATCCACGCCGCCCACGGCCGGGGCGGCGCGTTCCGCGGGTTCGCCCTGGCGGCCGGCGCGACGCTCGCCCTTCGGACCTCGCTCGTCCTGCTGGGCCCGGTCGAGCTCGGCAACGTGCTCGCCTCCGCGCTCGAGGGGGCGCGCCTCGCGACGCTCCTCGTGGTCCTCGGGGCCTTCAACACCGTCGCCGATCCCTTCGGGGTCCTCCGCCTCGCTCCAGGACGGTTCCACGAGGCGGCCCTCGCGGTGGCGCTCGCCCTCCAGATCGCGCCGCGGACGATCGCCGCGGCCGCCCGGATCCGGGAGGCGCAACGCCTGCGCGGCATCGAGCTCCGAGGGCCCCGCGCGGTTGTGGCGCTCGCGGTCCCGGTGCTCGCCACCGGGCTGGAGGAGGCGGTGCTGCTCGCCGAGAGCATGGATGCCCGCGGGCACGGGCGCGGACCGCGAACCCGCTACCGATCGTCCACCTGGAGCTGGGGGGCGGCCCTGGCCGCCGGCGCGAGCCTCCTCGCGGGCGGGGGGTTCCTGGCGGCGAGCCTCGCGGGGTACGGGGACCTCGCGCCGTCGATGCTGCCGCCGCGCCCGCCGGAGGCGGCCCTGCCCCTGGTGGCGGCCGCCGGGCTCCTCGCCGCTCCGGCGCTGCTGGGGAGGGGCCGACCGTGATCTCCTACCGCGCCGTCACCTTCCGCTACCCGCAGACGGGGCGGCCCGCCCTCCACCGGATCGATCTCGAGGTGCCGGAGGGAGCGCTCGCGCTCGTCGTGGGGCGGACCGGGAGCGGGAAGAGCACGCTGCTCCGTGCGGCGAACGGGCTCGTGCCGCACTTCTCCGGCGGGGTGTTCCGCGGTCGCGTCGTGGTCGACGGGAGGGACACGCTCGCGAGCCGCCCCCGCGACCTGGCCGACGTCGTCGGCTTCGTGCCCCAGGATCCCCTGGCCTCGTTCGTCCTGGACCGGGTGGAGGATGAGATCGCCTACGGCTGCGAGAACCTCGGGATGGAGCCGGGTCGGATCCGTCGCCGGGTGGAGGAGGCGCTCGACCTGCTCGGGATCTCCCACCTGCGCGGGCGGCGCCTGCGGGAGATCTCCGGCGGCGAGCGGCAGCGGGTGGCGATCGCGGCGGCCCTCGCTCCGGGACCGCGGGTGCTCGCGCTCGACGAGCCGACCAGCCAGCTCGACCCGCAGGGGGCCGAGGACGTCCTCGCGGCGCTGGCGCGTCTGGTCCACGACCACGGCGTGACGGTCATCGCCGCCGAGCACCGTTTGGAGCGGGTCGCCGGCTTCGCCGACCTCGTCGTCCTGCTCGAAGGAGGGCGGGCGAGGGCCGGCGCGCCGGGGGAGCTGCTGGACGGTTCGCTCGGCGGCCCGCCGGTGGCGCGCCTCGGCCGGCTCCTCGGTTGGCGGCCGGTGCCCCTGACGGTCCGCGAGGCGAGGGAGCGCGCCCGCGGGCTCGCCCTCCCGCTCCCGGAGCCGGACGGGCGACGGGAGCCCGGCGACGTGCTGCTCTCGGCGCGGGGGCTCGTCGCCGCCTACGGGGACCGGATCGCGCTGCGGGGGATCCATCTGGAGGTGCGCGCGGGGGAGGTCGTGGCGCTGCTCGGGCGCAACGGGGCGGGGAAGACGACGCTGCTGCGGGCGTTGGCGGGCGTGCACGCGCCGGCGGCGGGAGAGGTGCGTGCCACCGACGGCAGGCCGCCGCGACCTGGGGTCGACGTCGCGGCCTGTCCGCAGGACGCCGAGACCATCCTGTTCGCCGAGACCGCGGCGGGCGAGGTGGCGGCGACGCTGGCGGCCCGCGGCAGTACCCGGCGGCCGGAGGAGGTGCTGGAGCTCGTCGGGATCCCCGAGCTCGCGGCTCGACACCCCCGCGACTGCTCCTCCGGCGAGCGCCTGCTCATCGCGCTCGCGGCCGTCGTCGCCACGGAGGCCCCGGCGCTGCTGCTCGACGAGCCCACGAGGGGGCTCGACGCCGACGCCAAGCGGCGTCTGGGGGCGTTCCTGCGTCGGTTCGCGGATGCCGGAGGGGGCGCGGTCGTGGCCACCCACGACGTGGAGTTCGTGGCGGCCCTCGCCGACCGGGTGGCGATCCTCGCCGAGGGGGAGCTCGTCGACGTCGGCCCCCCCGAGCGGGTGCTGGGGGACTCCTCGGTCTTCGCGCCGCAGATGACGCGGGTCTTCGGCCCGCCCTGGATGACGCCGGAGCAGGTCGCGAGCGCGGTGGGGGCGGCGTGAGACGTCGGATCCGATGGCTCGCGCTGGGGGCGGCGAACGCCCTCGGGGTCCTCGCGTTCGGGTGGCCGTTCCTCGTCTCGGCCCTGCCCGGCCGGGCGCACGAGCGCGACGCTCCGCTCTTCCTCCTGCTCATCGGGGTCTGCGCGGTCGTGGCCCTCGCGCTCGACCTCGACCGAGCCCTCGGACCCAAGCGCGTGGCCCTCCTCGGCGTGCTGGGGGCGGCCATGGTGGCGCTGCGGCTCCCGGGGTTCGTGGCGGGGTTCTCGGCCATGTTCCTCATCGTCCTGGTCGGGGGCAACGCCTTCGGACCGGGCTTCGGCTTCCTGCTCGGCGCCCTCGGCACGTTCGCCTCGGGGCTGTTCGTCGGGGGCCTCGGCCCCTGGCTGCCCTTCCAGATGGTGAGCGTCGGGTGGGTCGGCCTCGGCGCGGGGCTGGTGCCGCGCTCCGGGCGGTGGCGGGTGCCCGCGCTCGCCGCCTACGGCCTGGTCTCGGGGTACCTCTTCGGGGCGGTCATGAACCTGTGGGCGTGGCCCTTCGTGGCCGGCGGCAGCCCGATCGGATGGGCCCCGGAGCTCGGGGCCGCCGAGAACCTGCGCCGGTACGCCGCCTACTACCTCGCCACCTCGCTCGCCTGGGACTCGTTCCGGGCGGTCGGCAACGCCGCGATGATCCTCGCCGTGGGCGGTCCGCTCCTGCGGACGCTCGACCGGGCCGCTCGACGCCTGCGCCTGGACGCTCAGGCCGTGGTGGCGGAG
>SIRV01000208.1 GCA_004366195.1 Actinomycetota bacterium | reverse complement strand
CTCCGAGGCGAAGAACGTGCAGGTGTCCACGACCTCCTGGACCTCACCCCGGGCTTCCACGATCGGCTTGCCGATCTCGCGGGTGATGAGCCGGGCGAGCGTCTCCAGGTTCGCCTCGACGAGGCGGCCGAGCTGCTGGACGGCCCGGCCCCGGACCGGCGCGGGCACCGCCGCCCAGGCCGGCTGGGCCTCGCGGGCGAGGCGACAGGCCTCGACGAAGGTCGCGGCGTCGGCGAGCGAGACCTCCGAGACCACCTCGTCCAGGCGCGCCGGGTTCCGGATCTCGAGCGCGCCCGAGCCAGGTACCGACCGCCCCCCGACCCGGGAGCTCACCTGCTTCGGCATGCCCGAGATGCTACGCCTGTCGGGCGAGGTGGCGCACCCCGAGCTCGGCGAGGCGCTAGAGGGGCGGGAGCCCGCCGATGAGCGTGGCACGGAGCAGGCGGGAAGGGGCCGGTGTCATGGGCCCGGCTCCACGTACCCGCTGCTCCCGGCCCACACCATCAGGTCGAGGTCCGTCAGGCGCGGTCCGATCCCGGAATCACTGACCACCAGGAAGAACGCTCCCCCCGACCGGGGATCGGGAAGATCGTCGGGCTCGGCCGCGCTCGCGCCGGCGTTGTTCGGAACGACGCCGACCAGGGCCGTCGTCACCCACACGACGCGCCGCTCCCGGTCGAGCCAGGCCGCGACGACCAGGGGCTGCCGCACGCCGAGCGCGGGCGTCCCCTCGACGAGACCCGACAGGTTCGTCACGTATCCGAGCGCCACGTACGGGTAGGGCGGGGGTCCGGGCGCGTCCAGGTCCTCGCGCCAGTCCCGATCCCCGTACGGGAGCTGCCAGACCGGCGCCCCGACCATCAGGTCCCGCACCACGAGCTCCCCCGGCGGGGTCTCCTCGACGGACCAGCTGACGCCCTGGACCTTTCCGGCCGGGGTCTTGGAGGCGAGCACGAAGGGCCCGGGCTCGCCGGGGCGCATCGGGTCCACCAGCACGTGGGCCCGGACCTCCTCGAGGACGCTCCCGTCGGCGGCCGTGAGCGTCGCCGTGACGTCGGCCCCGACGGGCTCGGTCGTCTCGTTCCGCACGAGCCCGAAGGCCCGCCACGTGCCCTCGGGGCCGGTGCCGGTCGTGATGCTCTCGGGCAGGAGCACGAGGGCCCCGGCCCGGAGGACGCCGACGTAGTAGGGGCCGTCGAAGCCGAGGAGCTCCCGCCACACGCGCGGGTCCCCGGGATCTTCCTCCGCCTCTTCCCCCGGCAGCGGGGGTGCGGGGCAGACCACCTTGTCCTCGGAGAGGATCGCGCAGCCCTGCTCGTTCCAGAACTCCGGCATCAGGACCCACTTGGGTGGCAGCTCGGGGAGGGCGACCCGGACCGGTCCCGGGGCCGCCTCCGAGCCCGCCCGCTCCGGCGGGGCTTCGGCGCAGGCCGCGAGGGCGAGCAGGACAGCGCTCCCCAGGACGAGCCCCCTGACGCGCACCCCCGCACCTCCCAGTGGGGTAACCGGGTTCAGTAGATCCTCTCTCTCTCTCTGGCTTGTCAACCTTCCCGTCAACCGCGGGTGGGGATGCACGCCGCCGGCGGCTCGCCCCCGTCATCCTCGACGGAACGGGCAGCCTCCAGGCGCTACTCACCCGCTACGATGCCATCGGCGCCGGTAGCTCAGGGGACAGAGCGGCGGACTTCTAATCCGCGGGCCGGAGGTTCGAATCCTCCCCGGCGCGCTCCGGTTCGGTCCGTTGGGTGAACCGGGCCCTCGGTGGCGCGCCGGGCAAGGCGTCCCGACCGACTCGGGTCCTGCGGCCCATGGGAACGGCAGCCCTCGCCCGCAGCATGACGGCGAGGCGCGATGAGCCACTGCCACGGTGCAGCTGCGGCGGAGGCCGATCTCGCACGGGCGCCCGTGCTCCTGGTCGGGAACTCCAACGTCGGGAAGTCGGCGGTGTTCGCCGCGCTCACCGGCCGGCGCGTGATGGTCTCCAACTACCCGGGGACCACGGTGGAGGTGGCCGCCGGCACCGTGCGGCTCGACGGCGAGCGCACGCTCCTCGACACGCCCGGCGTCCGCAGCACGCTCCCCCTCTCCGATGACGAGCGCGTGACCCGCGACGCCCTCCTCGACCTCTCGCCCTCGGCCGTCGTGCAGGTGATCGACGCGAAGAACCTGCGCCGGGGGCTCCTGCTCACGCTCGAGCTGGCCGAGCTGGGTCTGCCCCTCGTGCTCTGCCTCAACATGACCGACGAGGCCGAGGCCCGCGGCATCCACGTCGACGCCGAGCGCCTCTCGCGCGAGCTCGGCGTGCCGGTCGTGCCGACGGTGGCCGTCCGCCGCGTGGGGATCGAGCGCCTGCGCGAGGCCATCCCCAACGCCGCGGTGCCGGCCCTCGCCGTCTGGTTCGACGACCCGATCGAGGAGGCGATCGCGCGGATCGAGCGCCTCCTCCCCGACCGTGCGGCGCCGCGACGGGCGCTCGCGCTCGGGCTCCTCGCCGGCGACGAGAGCCTCCCCGAACGCCTGGAGCTCGGCCCGCGGGGCGCGAGCGCCTTCGCGGCCGTCCGCGCCGAGCTCGAGACCGAGCTCGGGGAGCCCATCCCCTACGCCCTCACCCGGACGCGCCTCGCCCACGTGGACCGGATCGTGGAGCGGGTCGTCCGTCGTCGTCACGTCGCGGGACGCCGCCTCGGCGCGGCGGTCGGTCGGTGGTCCTCCCACCCCGTGCTCGGCTGGCCGATCCTGCTCGCGGTGCTCGCGCTCATGTACGAGCTGGTCGGCGTGCTCGGCGCGGGCACGCTCGTGAACCTCCTCGAGAACCGCCTCTTCGGGGGGATCGGGCACCCCCGGGCGCGGCGC
>SIRV01000207.1 GCA_004366195.1 Actinomycetota bacterium | reverse complement strand
ACGTGAGGTGGAGGCCTCGCTCGTCCTCGGTCTCGGTCACCTCGACCGCGTCGGGGTCGTCCACCAGCTCGCGGGCCAGGAACTCGAGGAGGTCCTTCACGACGCTCGCTCGGCCTTGGCGGCCTTCCGCGCCTGCTTCTCGGCCTCGAACCTCTGCCAGATGCCCGCCTTGGTCATGAGCACCCGCACCGTGTCGCTCGGCTGCGCGCCGACGCGCAGCCAGTAGAGGGCGCGCTCCTCGTCGATGTCGATCACCGAGGGGTCCTCCAGCGGGTGGTACTTCCCGATGGCCTCGATGAAGCGACCGTCCCGCGGGCTCCGCTGGTCGGCCACCACGACGCGGTAGTAGGGGCGCTTCTTCGCGCCGAGCCGCTTCAGCCTGATCCTGACCGCCATCCGTCTCTCCTACCCGGGCATCCCCGGCAGCCCCGGGATCCGGGGCCGCTTGCCCCGGCCGCCCATCATCGCCTTCATCATCTTCCTCGCGGCCTCGAACTCCCGCAGCAGGGCGTTCACGTCGGCCGTCGTCGTGCCGGACCCGCGCGCGATGCGCTGCCGGCGGGACCCACCGATGATAGCGGGGTTCCGGCGCTCCTCCGGGGTCATGGAGGAGATGATGGCCTCGGCCCGGGCCACCTGCCGCTCGTCGATCCCGAGCTCCTTCAGGGCGTTCCTTCCCCCGGGGACCCCGGGGAGCATGGCGAGCAGGTCCTGGAGCGGGCCGAGCTTGCGCATCTCGCGCATCTGGACGAGGAAGTCCTCCAGCGTGAACCGGGCCTCGAGGAGGCGCTTGGCGCTCTCGGCCGCCCGCTCCGCGTCGAGGGCCTCCTGGGCCTTGTCGATGAGGGTGAGCACGTCGCCCATGCCGAGGATCCGGGAGGCCATGCGGTCCGGGTGGAAGGGCTCGAGGTCCTGCGGGCGCTCCCCCGTCCCCACGAAGAACACCGGCCGGCCCGTCACCGCGGTGATGGAGAGCGCCGCCCCGCCCCGGGCGTCGCCGTCGAGCTTGGTGAGGACGAAGCCGGTCGTGTCCACCTCGCGCATGAAGGCCCGAGCCTGGATCACGGCGTCCTGACCCGTCATCGCGTCGCAGGCCATCAGCACGTGGTGGGGCTTCGCCGCGTCGCGCACGCGTCGCGCCTCCCGCATCATCTCCTCGTCCACGTGCAGGCGTCCGGCGGTGTCGATGATCACGACGTCGTGGCCCTCGCGCGCGGCGTGCTTCAGGGCGTTCTTCGCCACCTTGACGGCGTCGCGTCCGTCGGAGACGACCTCGACGCCGATCTCGCGCCCCAGCGTGGCGAGCTGCTCCACCGCCGCCGGCCGCCAGAGATCCGCCGCGACGAGCAGGGGCCGCTTCCCCTTCGCGCGGAGGTGGTGCGCGAGCTTCGCGCAGGCCGTCGTCTTCCCCGAGCCCTGAACCCCGGCCATCATCACCACCGCGGGCCGGGCGCTCGGCAGGTGGAAGGGCGCGAGCCGCCCCCCCATCGTCGCCTGGAGCTCGTCGCGCACCACCTTCACCACCTGCTGGGCCGGCGTGAGGCTCTTCATCACCTCCTCGGAGAGGGCCCGAGCCCGCACCCGCGCCAGGAAGTCGTCGACGACCTCGAGCGCAACGTCGGCCTCCAGCAGCGCCGTGCGCATGTCGGCCAGGGCCGCGTCGATCTGCTTGGGGTGCAGCTTCCCCCGTGAGCGCAGCTTGCGGAAGATGCCGTCCAGCCGGCCGGTGAGCGCGTCGAACATCGGAGCTAGGTTCTCACCCCTCCGCCGGGGGCGCCCCGCCGGCGTCGAGCACCCGCTCGACCGTCCGCAGCAGCGCCGTGGGCGAGAACGGCTTCGTGAAGTAGGCGTCGGCCCCGAGGTCGAGCGCCCGGTCCCGCCCCTCCTCGCCCGTCGCCGTCACGACGATGACGCGCACGTCGGCCGTCGCCGGGTCCCCCTTCAGCTCGCGCAACACGTCCGCCCCGCTCGCGCCGGGGATGTTGAGATCGAGGAACACGAGGTCCGGCGGCCGCTCCCGGGCCATGGCGAGCGCGCTCTGCCCGTCGGCCGCCTCCCGGATCACGAACCCCTCGTGCTCGAGGACGAGCCGCATCGCCTCGCGCATCGTCGGGTGGTCCTCCACGATGAGGATGTCGGCCTTTCCCATCGTCAGCCTTCCAGCAGCCGCTCGGCGAAGCGGCGGGCGTCGAACGGCTCGAGGTCCTCCAGGCGCTCCCCGGTGCCGACCAGCTTCACCGGCACCCCGAGCGCCTCCCGAACGGCGAGCACGACCCCTCCCTTCGCGGTCCCGTCGAGCTTGGCGAGCGCGACGCCCGTCACCTCCACCGCCTGGGTGAAGGCCCGGGCCTGCGCGATGCCATTCTGCCCCGTCGTGGCGTCCAACACGAGCAACGTCTCGTCCGGACCTCGGCCCGCCGCCTTCTCGATCACCCGCCGGACCTTCCGGAGCTCGTCCATGAGGGGGGTCTTCGTGTGCAGGCGCCCCGCGGTGTCCACGATGAGGACGTCCATGCCCCGGGCCTCCGCGGCCTTCACGGCGTCGAAGGTCACCGCGCCCGGGTCGGC
>SIRV01000206.1 GCA_004366195.1 Actinomycetota bacterium | reverse complement strand
CCGTTGGCGCTGGTGGGCGCAGATCCCGTTCTGGGCCGGGGCGGCGCTCGTCGCGGGGCTCGTCGGTGGGCCGGGGTGGGCGGTCCTGGTGATCGTCGCGGGCTCCGTGCTCGCGGTGGTGCTGCTCACCATGCGGTCGCTCGGTGGTCGTCGGTGAGCGGGGAGGGGGGCGGCGCTCGGCCGCGGGGGCTCGGGTTCGCGCTCCGCGATCCGCTCCCCTGGAGCGCGTTCGCGGCGGCCGGGGGCGAGGGGGAGGCCCTCGGCTACCGGGCGGTGTTCCTCCCGGAGATCGCCGGTCGCGACGCCGTGGCCGCGCTCGCGGCCCTCGCAGGCGAGACGCGTGAGCTGCTGCTCGGCACCGGCGTGCTGCCGATGCGCTCGCGCACGCCGATGCTCACCGCGATGGGGGCGGCGACCGTGCAGGAGCGCTCGGGCGGTCGGCTGATCCTGGGGCTGGGCACGGGGGCGGTCGGGAGGGGCGCGCTCGAGGAGCTCCGACGGACGGTACGGGACGTCCGCGACCTGCTCGAAGGGCGGGCGGTCGAGCGCGGAGGCCGCCGGCTCCGCCTCGCGCTGCCCCCGGGGTCGGAGGTACCGATCTGGGTCTCGGCGATGGGGCCGAGGGCCTTCCGCCTCGCCGGCGAGATCGCCGACGGCGCCCTGCTCAACTGGTGCACCCCCGAGCGGGTGGTCGAGGCGCGAGCCGCGATGGCACGAGGCGCCGAGGCTGCGGGCCGCGATCCCGATGGAGTGACGATCGGCGTGTACGTGCGGTCCTGGGTGGGCGAGGACACCGCGGCCGCGATGCGGGCGCTGAAGGCCGCCGCGGGCGAGTACGCGGGCTATCCCGCCTACGCCAGGCAGTTCGAGCAGCTCGGGATGGGCGCGGAGGCGGCCGCGGCCCGAGCCGCCGTCGCGGCGGGTCGCCCGGACGAGGTACCCGACGTGCTCGTCCACGCCTTCACGGCGTTCGGCGACGGCGCGCGCGATCGCCTGGAGGCCTACCGGCAGGCGGGAGCCGATCTCGTGGTCGTCTATCCCGTGGCCGCGGGGGATCCGGCGGCCTCCGTCCTCGGGACGCTCCGGGGCCTCGCGCCCGGCCCGTTTCGGGCCTGAGGACCTTTGCCATGGCCCGTCCGGGCGCTAGACTACGGTTCGCACGGTGCGGACCGTAGAAAAGGAGTGCCCGGCATGACCTACGTGATCTGCGAGCCCTGCATCGACGTGAAGGACAAGGCCTGCGTCGACGAGTGCCCGGTGGACTGCATCTACGAGGGCGGCCGCATGCTCTACATCCACCCGGACGAGTGCGTGGACTGCGGCGCCTGCGAGCCGGTCTGCCCGGTGACGGCGATCTTCTACGAGGACGACGTCCCTGCGGAGTGGAAGCAGTTCGTCACCATCAACGCCGAGTACTTCACCGACGCCGTGACGGGGCTCGGCTCCCCCGGCGGCGCGGCCCAGGTCGGGCCGAGCGGCAAGGATCATCCGATCGTCGCCGGCTGGGCGGCGGCCGGCTGATCCGTCGGCCCATCGGGAACGCGGACGCCCCCGGCATCCCGCCGGGGGCGTCTCCCGTCCGGGCTCAGGCCTCGGCCGTGGCGACCTCGCCCGCGGGCACGGCGGCCGGCGCGTTCCACGGGGAGTCCGGGAGCCAGCGCTCGCGCGACTTGACGGCGAGCTTGAACAGCTTGTCGATGGCCTCGGGGTCCTCGCTGCCGGGGCGCCACTCGACGACGCCGTCGGCGACCGCCCGCTCCCAGAGATCCTTGCCCTTGTCGGTCCGGATGATCGTCAGGGTCCAACCCTCGCCCTGTCCGAGGCCGCCGAACGAGATATCGGCGTGCTCGGCGGTGAAGTCCGGGCAGTGCAGGCACCCGGGCCTCGTGAACCGGTGGGACTTCTTCAGCCCGTAGGTGAGCTCCCGGCCGTCCTCGGTGTAGAAGAGCAGCTTGCCCTTGATGTTCACCCGGACGATCTCATCGAGGGACAGGCCGAGCTCCTTCTGCGCGATCTCCACCATCAGGCCGTCGTAGGTGAACGACTTCGAGCAGAGCAGGCCGAAGGTCCACTTCACCTTCTTGGCCCACTTGTTCACCCGCCGTGCGGCCATCGAGCCGGGGGCGCTGGCCTGGCAGCCCATCCCGACCAGGGCGAGGTTCGAGAGCCCCATCTCGGCGGCCTTCAGCATCGCGAGGGGGTTCGGCGAGTACGTGTACCGCGAGCCGGCGGCCGCGAGCACGCCCTGGCGGTCGGTGACGACGGCAGGCTCGCAGTCCCACGGACGCTCGTCGGAGAGCTTCGAGGTACAGACCCCGTCGATCTCGCCGCGCTCGAGCCCCCAGATCAGCAGGGCTGAGACCACGCCGCCGTCCTGGCCGTGGGCCAGGACCTCGGGGTCGGTGGCGCGGGCCAGCACGATGTCGTGGTAGTGCCCGATGACCTCCTCGGGCCGCCGCACCTTACCGAACAGGTGCTGGTCGACCTCCCGCTCCCAGTCGCGGAACCGCGGGCAGGCAAGCGTGCAGAGCGAGCAGCCCTTGTCGCCATGGGCACACCTGTCGACCCCGTCCTCCTGCAGCTGCACGGGGCGGTAGTCCTCGTAGCCGAGGACGTGGAACGGGCAGGCCACGATGCAGGCGGTGCAGCCGGTGCACAGACCGGTCTCGACGACCTCGTGGTAGAGGTCGTACCACTGCGTGTTCTCCTTGGGTGCCATACGGCCAGCATAGCCGGGGGGTCCGCGAGCCTTGGCGGGCCGAACGGCCCAACGGGTCCCGGGCCCTCTGGCCGGTCCGGACAGGCTCGGTCGGACGGCGGTCCGAACGGGCTCGTCAGACGGCGAAGGACTCGCCGCAGGCGCACTCGTGCACGGCCTGGGGGTTGCGCACCTTGAGGCCGCCGCCGAGGAGGGCGTCGTGGAAGTCGAGGGTGGAGCCCCGGACGATCGGCGCGCTCCGCGGGTCCACCAGCACCCGGACGCCCTCGGCCTCGATCACGTGGTCGTCCGGCTCGGGCCCGTCGACGAAGGAGAGCTCGTAGGTGAAGCCGGAGCAGCCCCCGGCCACCACGCGCAGCCGGAGCGCGGCGCCGGGGCGCCCCTGCTTCTCGGCCAGGGCGCGTACCTTGCGGGCCGCCTTCTCGGTGACGGTGAGCACGGCCGTGTCGTCCATGTGCTCCAGGGTATCGGGGAACGGGCGAACCGTCGAGGCTCGCCCGCCCGGTACCATCGGCGCGTGGGACCCGTCGACCTCGCCTCGCGGCTGCGCGCGCGCCTGGACCCTTCCCCGGAGGTCGTCCCGGCCCCGGGGGACCGGCTGGCCGGGGTGCTCGTGCCGCTCGTCGCGAGCCCCGAGCCGGCCGTCATCTTCACGCGTCGGGCGGCGACCCTCTCGCGTCACGCGGGGGAGATCGCCTTCCCCGGCGGGCTGGTGGACGAGACGGACGCCGGGCCCGTCGCGGCCGCGCTGCGGGAGGCGGCGGAGGAGATCGGGCTCGATCCGGGCCTCCCGGAGATCCTCGGCGCGCTGCCGCCGGTGCACACGACGGTGAGCGGGATCCTCGTCGTGCCGTTCGTGGGCATGCTCGAGGAGCGGCCGCGGCTCGCGGTGGGGGAGGGCGAGATCGCCGAGGTGTTCGACGCCCCGGTGCGCCAGCTCCTCGAGGTGGAGGCGGAGCGCACGTGGGACCGACCCGACGGGCGACGGTGGACGGGGTGGGTCTACGAGATCGACGGGCGCACGGTCTGGGGCGCCACCGGGCGGATGGTGCACGAGCTGCTGGAGATCTGGCGGAGGGAGGTCGGATGAGCACGATGCCGGAGGGGCCGAGCGACGCGGAGCTGCGGTCGATCCTGGGGGACGCGAGGACGATCGCGGTGGTGGGGCTCTCCTCGAACCCGTTCAAGGACTCGTTCGAGGTGGCGGAGTACCTGCAGGCCAAGGGCTACCGCATCATCCCCGTCAACCCGAACGAGACCGAGGTGCTCGGCGAGAAGGCCTATCCCTCGCTCCTCGACGTGCCCCCGGAGATCGAGATCGACGTCGTCGACGTCTTCCGCCGCGCCGAGCACACCCCGGAGATCGCGGAGCAGGCGGTGCGGCGGGGGGCGAAGGTGCTCTGGCTCCAGAGCGGGATCGTGAACGAGGAGGCGCGCCGGATCGCGGAGGAGGGCGGGCTCACCGTGGTCATGGGGGTCTGCATCCGCACGACGAGCCGGCGTCTGGAACGGGAGGGGTGACGTGCAGCGCTGGGAGTACTTCGTGGCGCCGGTGCTCGAGCACAACCCGGCGGAGATCCTGAACACGTTCGGCGAGGACGGCTGGGAGCTGGTGGCGATCGTGACGCAGCCGACGCCGATGGGCGGCCAGTCGCTCGTCGCGTACCTCAAGCGGCCGAAGGACTGAGCGGGCGCGGCCCGGCTCAGCCGAGGGCCCGGGCGAGGTCGGCGATCAGGTCCTCGGGGTGCTCGAGCCCGACGGAGAGACGGATCAGCGTCGGCGGGACCTCGAGCGGCGAGCCGGCCACGCTCGCGTGCGTCATCGGGGCCGGGACCTCGATGAGGGACTCGACCCCGCCCAGGGACTCGGCGAGGAAGAAGAGCTCGGTGGACTCGGCGATGCGGATCGCCTCGGCCTCGCTCGCCACCTCGAAGCTCACCATGCCGCCGAAGTCGGCCATCTGCCGGGCGGCGACGGCGTGGCCGGGGTGGTGGGGCAGCCCCGGGTAGTGCACGCGCGCGACCTTCGGGTGGTCGGCGAGGAAGCCCGCCACGGCCCGAGCGCCCTCGCAGTGGGCGCGCATCCGGACGGCGAGCGTCTTCAGCCCCCGCAGGGCGAGGTAGCAGTCCATCGGCCCCGGCACGGCGCCCACGGCGTTCTGCAGGAACGCGAGGCGCTCGGCGAGCTCCTCGTCGCTCGTGACGATGGCTCCCATCACGAGGTCGGAGTGCCCGGCCAGGTACTTCGTGACGGAGTGGACGACGACGTCGGCCCCCAGCTCCAGCGGGCGCTGGAGGTACGGGGTGGCGAAGGTGTTGTCGACGACCACGCGGGCGCCCGCCGCGTGCGCGATCTCGGCGCAGGCGGCGACGTCCACGATCTTGAGCAGGGGGTTCGTCGGCGTCTCCACCCACACGAGGCGCGTCTCGGGACGGATCGCGTCGCGGAGGGCGTCGGGGTCGGTCATGTCCACCACGTCGTGCTCGAGCCCCCAGGCCGAGAGCACCCGCGCGAGCAGCCGGTAGGTGCCGCCGTAGACGTCGTCGGGGAGGAGGACCCGGTCCCCCGGCCGGAGCGTGAGGAGCAGGGTGGCCTCGGCGGCGAGCCCCGAGGCGAAGGCCAGGGCCCGTGCGCCCCCCTCGAGCGAGGCGAGCGCGGTCTGGAAGGCCTCGCGCGTCGGGTTGCCGCCCCGCGCGTAGTCGTACCGCTTCGGTCGGCCGACCGCCGGCTGGGCGTAGGTCGAGGTCTGGTAGATCGGCACGTTGACCGCGCCGTAGAGCTCCTCGGGCTCCTGGCCCGCGTGGATCGCGCGGGTCTCGAACCTCAGCGCATCTCGGGGGGGGGTCGCCATCCTCGCTCCTTCAGCTCGTCCAGGGCCTCCTGCCCGGCTCGGGCCAGGCGCCACAGGATCGACTTCCGCTTCGCGTCGTGGCCGGGCGCGAACTCCCTCGAGGTCATCGCCGTGCAACCCGGGTCCCCGCAGAGGCAACGCGCCATGCCCGGCAGCGAGGGTTGGCGGTCCACCGGCTCGGGGGCCTCGCCTCGGCGGTAGGGATGCGCGGGGAGGCTCGCGGCGGGGACCACGATCCGGCCCTCGAGCGGGTCCCCGGGGGCGCTGAAGCGGCGCTCGAGGGCGTAGAGCCCGGTGAGGGCGGCCAGGGCCGCGTCCACCTGGTCGAGGGAGCGCAGGGCGTCGGCGTCCACGCCCTGCTCGCGGAGCACCCGGCGTCGCCAGGCGTGCTTGGCGACGCCCTTCGGAGGGAGGCAGCCGGCGAGGACCACGGCCGAAGCGTGGGGGAAGACCTCGATCGCGGTGCCGCGGACCGAGCCGTCCCGGTACCGGGGGTAGCGATCCTCCAGGACCCGGTAGCCCTCGAAGCCGACGGTCATCCACTCGAAGAAGGGGTGCGCGCCCATGCGCTCGTCGCTCGGGGTGTTGAAGCACTGGATCCCGAACCAGCGCAGCTCCCGCTCGGTGAGCCGGGACCGGCCGGACCGTGCCCAGGCGGGCGGGGCGTCGATGGCGACGACGTCGGGGCCGACGTCCGCGACGAGGGCGGGGAGCTCCTCGACCCGCACCCGTCGGCGCG
>SIRV01000205.1 GCA_004366195.1 Actinomycetota bacterium | reverse complement strand
CCGGCCTCGGCCTGTGCGAGCACGCTCCGGCCGCCCTCGCCGTGCGGGCGGGGGAGCGGCCCGTGGAGACGGCGTGCGCGCCGCTCGGGCAGGAGCAGGTGGCGGCGTTCCTCGCCGGGGCCGAGCTCGCGGGGGGCGTTGGGCCCCCGGCGGCGTCGGCCCCGCAGACGGCCGACCCGTCGGCGCGATCCGAGCTTCGTCTGCTCCGTCGGGTGGGCGTCGTCGATCCGCGGTCCCTCGACGACTACCGGGCCCGCGGCGGGTACGAGGCGCTCCGCGCGGCGGTGGCCCTCGGCCCGCAGGGCGTGATCCGGGAGCTGAAGGACGCGAAGCTCCTCGGGCGGGGCGGCGCCGCGTTCCCCACCGGTCTGAAGTGGGAGCTCGTGGCCGGGCAGCCGGTCCGGCCCCACTACGTCGTGGCCAACGCCGACGAGTCCGAGCCCGGGACCTTCAAGGACCGGGTGCTGATGGAGCACGACCCCTTCGCGCTCGTCGAGGCGCTCACGATCGCCGGGTTCGCCGTGGGGGCGGAGCGGGGGTACGTGTACGTTCGGGGCGAGTACCCGCACGCGCTCGAGGCGCTCGAGCACGCGGTGGGGGTCGCCCGTCGCCGGGGGTTCCTCGGACCCGACGTCATGGGCGAGGGGTTCGCCTTCGACGTCGAGGTCCGCAGAGGGGCCGGCGCGTACATCGCGGGCGAGGAGACGGCCCTGTTCAACTCGATCGAGGGGCGGCGTCCCGAGCCCCGGAACAAGCCGCCGTTCCCGGCCACCCACGGGCTGTTCGGGAAGCCCACCGTGATCAACAACGTCGAGACCCTGGTGAACGTCCTCGAGGTCCTGCGCGTGGGGGGGGCGGCGTACGCGAAGGTCGGCACGGGGGAGTCCACCGGGACGCGGCTGTTCTGCCTCTCCGGCGACGTCGAGCGACCCGGGGTGTACGAGGTCCCCTGCGGGACCCCCCTCGCGGAGCTGCTCGCGCTCGCCGGGGGCGTGCGGGGCGGCGGACGCCCGAAGGCCGTCCTGCTCGGTGGGGCCGCGGGGGCCTTCGTCGGCCCCGAGGACCTGGAGCTCCCGCTCTCGTTCGAGGGTGCGCGCGAGGCCGGCGTGACGCTCGGCTCGGGGGTCGTGATGGTCTTCGGCCCCGAGGCCGACCTCGTCGACGCGGTGCTGCGGATCGCGGCCTTCTTCCGCGACGAGTCGTGCGGGCAGTGCGTGCCGTGCCGGGTCGGGACCGCGCGGCAGGAGGAGGCGCTCCGGAGGCTGGCCTCCGGTCGCACGCTCGGGACGCGCGAGGACGAGATGGCGCTGCTCTCCGACATCGCGCAGGTGATGCGGGACGCCTCGATCTGCGGGCTCGGGGCGACGGCGGCGAGCGCCGTGCAGTCGGCGATCTCGCGTCTGGGGGTGTTCGCATGAAGGTGCCGGTGGCGCCGCCGCGGCGGCTGGTGGAGCTGGAGATCGACGGACGGGCGGTGCGGGTGCCGGAGGGCTCGACGATCCTCCAGGCGTGCCGAGCGGAGGGGATCGAGACCCCCACGATCTGCTACGCGGAGAACCTCACGCCGGTGAACGTCTGCCGCGTCTGCGTCGTCGAGGTCGAGGGGGCCCGGGCGCTGGTGCCGGCCTGCTCGCGCGCGGTGGAGCCGGGGATGAAGGTGCGGACCGACACCGAGCGCGTCCGGCATTCACGCCGCCTGGTGCTCGAGTTCCTCGCCTCCAGCGTGGACCTGTCACTGGCGCCGGACCTCCACCGGTGGCAGGAGGTGTACCAGGCGCACCCCGAGCGCTTCGGGGCCCCCATGGAGCCCCTGGCCGAAGGCGAGCGCGACGCCCGCGAGCCGGGTCGTCACGCCCCGGTGGAGCCGGGGACGGCCGAGACCGTGCATCAGCCGGTGAAGGTCGACAACGACCTGTACGTGCGCGACTACGCGCGGTGCGTGCTCTGCTACCGGTGCGTCGAGGCCTGCGGCGACGACGCCCAGGGCACGTACGCGATCGCGGTGGCCGGCCGCGGCTTCGACGCTCGGATCTCGACCGAGTTCGCGGTGCCGCTGCCGGAGTCGGCGTGCGTGTACTGCGGGAACTGCATCGGCGCGTGTCCCACCGGGGCGCTGATGTTCAAGACCGAGCACGACCTCCGTCGCGAGGGCCGGTGGGACGAGGCGCGCCAGACGGTGACCACGACGATCTGCCCCTACTGCGGCGTGGGGTGCAACCTCGAGCTCCACGTCCAGGACGGCGAGATCGTGAAGGTGACCTCGCCCGCCGACCACGACGTCACCCGCGGGCACCTGTGCATCAAGGGGCGGTTCGGGTTCACGTTCACCAGGGCCTGAGCGGGATCGTCCTCGCCGGCGGGCGCTCCTCGCGCTTCGGCCGGGACAAGCTCGCCGAGCCGTACCGGGGGGCGCCACTCCTGCACCACGCGCTCGCGCGCCTCGCCGAGCTCTGCGGCGAGCTCGTCCTCGTCCTCCCGCCGAGGGCCGAGGTGCCCCCGCTCCCGGCGGGTCACGACGTCCGGATCGCCCGGGACCCGGAGCCGTACGGGGGTCCCCTCGCCGGCGCCCACGTCGGGCTCCTCGCGGCCTCGGGCGAGCTCGCGCTCCTGGTCGGCGGGGACATGCCCGAGCCGTCCGTCGCCGTGCTCGCCGAGATGGCGCGGCTGGCGCTGGACCGCGGGGCCGAGGCCGTCGCCCTCCGGGACGGCGACCGCGTGCGGCCGCTGCCGAGCCTGGTGCGGACGGAGCCGGCCCGCCGGGCCGCCGGGGAGCTGCTCGTGGCAGGGGAGCGGCGCCTGCGGGCGCTCCTCGGGGCGCTCCGGGTGGAGGTCCTGGAGGAGGTCGTGTGGACGCCCTTGGATCCGGAGCGCCGCACGCTCCTCGACGTGGACGTGCCGTCGGACCTGGAGAGGCTCGAGCGGTAGGCTCGGAGGCGCCATGCCCCATCCGCTCGTGCGCGTCGGGCAGATCGAGGTCGTCCCGCTCTGCGACGGCGTCGCGCCGCTGCCGCTCGCGGCCGAGCTCCCGGGGTACGGGGTGGACTGGGCGGCGGAGCGGGAGGCGTACCCCTTCGCGTTCGCCGGCGAGGGGGAGTGGGCCTGGCACGTCCACGCCTTCCTGCTGCGGACCGCGGCGGGCCTC
>SIRV01000204.1 GCA_004366195.1 Actinomycetota bacterium | reverse complement strand
GGCGGGCTCGTCCGCCTCCTCGGCATCCGCGTGGATCTCGTGGAGCTGCGCGGCGGTCGGCCGCACGGGTCGCGGGCGGAGGTCTGCACCTCGAGCCCCTGAGCGGCGTGTCGGGGCGACGCGCGGTGTGCCACGATTGGCGCCGTGCTGCTCGCCGTGAACGTCGGGAACACGAACACCGGCGTCGGCCTGTTCCGGGGCACGGAGCTCGCGCACCGCTGGCGCCTCTCCTCCTCGCCCCGGCGCACCGCCGACGAGATCGCCGTGGTCCTCGGCGCGCTGCTCGAGAGCGTGGGGCTCTCGTTCGCGCGCGAGATCACCGGCGTCGCCATCGCCTCGGTCGTGCCGGCCACCACGACCGAGCTCCGCGACATGGTCCACCGCTACTTCGGGTTCCCGCCGGTGGTCGTGGAGCCGGGGACGAAGACCGGCCTGCCGATCCTCACCGACAACCCCAAGGAGGTCGGGGCGGACCGCATCGTGAACGCCATCGCCGCCCACCACCGGTTCGGCGGCCCGGTCATCGTCATCGACTTCGGGACGGCGACCACCTACGACGTGGTCTCGGCCCGCGGCGAGTTCCTCGGCGGGATCATCGCGCCCGGCGTCCAGATCTCCAACGCGGCGCTCTCGGCTTCCACGGCGCGCCTGCCCCAGGTCGAGCTGCAGGCGCCGCGCTCGGTGATCGGGAAGAACACCGTCGACGCGATCCAGTCGGCCCTGGTCTACGGGACGGCCGCCGAGGCCGACGGCCTGGTGGAGCGGATCCGGGACGAGCTCGGCGCGGAGGCCCCCGCGGTGGCGACCGGCGGGCTCGCCTGGCTCATCGCGCCCCACTGCCGCACGGTGCAGCACCACGACGAGTGGCTGACCCTCGAGGGGCTCCGGCTCGTGTTCGAGCGCAACGTCGGGGCGGAGCATGACTGAGGGCCCCGAGCTCGGCGCGCGCGAGCGCGAGGTCCTGCGCGCCCGGCGCGAGAGCCGCGAGCGCCTCGGCGAGCGCGCCTTCGCCCTGAACCTGGAGCTCGCCATCGGGGCCCGCGAGGCCACGACCTCGGCCGAGATCCGCGAGCGGCACGGGGCGCTCGAGCCGGACAGGCTCCTCGAGGAGCGCTCCACCCTCGCCGGCCGGGTGGTCCGCCGCCGCGACCTCGGCGGCCTCGTCTTCCTGGTCCTGCGGGACCGGGCCGGGGACCTCCAGGTGGTGTGCAACCGGCTCGACCTCGCGGAGGAGGCCCTCCGCCTCCTCGAGGAGATCGACCTCGGGGACATCGTGGCGGCGAGCGGCCGGGTGGGGACGACCCGCCGGGGGGAGCTGTCGATCTTCGCCGAGCGCCTGGCCATGCTCACGAAGTCGCTCCGGCCGCTCCCCGAGAAGTGGCACGGCCTGCGCGACCCCGACCTCCAGCAGCGCCAGCGGTACCTGCACCTCGCCACCGACCTCGACTACCGGCGGGTGGTGCACGCCCGGGCCGGGATCCTGCGGGCCTTCCGCCGGGTCCTCGACGAGCGGGGCTTCGTCGAGGTCGAGACCCCCGTGCTCCAACCCACGGCCGGGGGGGCCATCGCCCGGCCCTTCGTCACCCACCACCGTGCGCTCGGGGTCGATCTGTACCTGCGGATCGCGCTCGAGCTGTACCTGAAGCGCCTGCTCGTCGGGGGCCTGGAGCGCGTCTACGAGATCGGCCGGAACTTTCGGAACGAGGGCATCGACCGGGACCACAACCCCGAGTTCACCATGCTCGAGCTCTACCAGGCCTACGGCGACTACCACACGATGATGGAGATCGGCCAGGCCCTGATCCAGGCCGCGGCCCTCGAGGTCCGGGGCTCGCTCTCCTTCCCGTACCAGGGCCGGGAGCTCGATCTCGGCGGCGAGTGGCGGCGGGTGCCGATGCTGGAGCTGGTCTCGGAGGCCGTGGGGGAGGAGGTCACGCTGGAGCGCGCCGACCTGCCCGAGCTCGCCCGCCACCGGGGCCTCGACGTCCACCCCTCCTGGGGGCCGGGCAAGATCGTGCTCGAGCTGTTCGAGAAACTGGTCGAGGAGCACCTGTGGGAGCCGACCTGGGTGCTGGATCTCCCCCGGGAGGTCTCGCCCCTCGCCCGCCCCCATCGCTCGACGCCGGGCCTGGTCGAGCACGCCGACCTCGTGATCTGCGGTATGGAGATCATCCCCGCCTACTCCGAGCTGTCCGACCCCGACGAGCAGCGGCGGAGCTTCGAGATCCAGGCTGAGGCGCGGGCCAAGGGCGAGGAGGAGACCCATCCCATGGACGAGGACTTCCTCCTCGCGCTGGAGCACGGGATGCCGCCGGCCGGCGGGCTCGGGCTCGGCGTGGACCGGCTGCTGAAGATCCTCGCGGACCGGCCGAGCATCCGCGACGTGATCCTCTTTCCCCACCTGCGCCCGGCCGACCCGTGACCGGCCCTCGCCCTCCGCGCCGGCGATCGGGGCGGGGTAGGGCTCGTTACGACTGTCCGGGAGCTGGCCTGCCTCCCCGGCCTGCGGTCGGCTCGCCCGTTCGGCTGACGTCGCCGTCGGCGGCCTCGTGGAGCACGATGACGAGGTCCTCGAGGGAGGAGCCTTTGGCCACGAACCCGCTGGCCCCGGCGTCCCTGGCCTCGCGCTCCACGCCGGGGTCGGCGTGGGCGGTGAGGAACACCACGGGGAGGTCGGGGCGGCGGCGGTGGATCTCGCGCATCGCCTCGATGCCGGAGATGTCGGGCATGGACAGGTCCATGATCACGAGATCGGGCTCGATGATCTGGACCTGCTCGGTGGCCTCGCGGCCCCCGCCGGCCTCGCCGGCCACCTCGATGTCCTGCACCATGCCGAGCGCCGACGTGAGCGCACGCCGGAACGCCGGATGGTCGTCGACGACCAGCACCCGCAACGTCATCCTCTCCTCACGGGGAAGCGGCTCGGGGGGAAGGCACGGTCCTCGGGGAAGCACGCCCATCTTCCCCGAGAACCCCCCGCCCGGACAACGCCCCATCCGGGGGAATCTCACGTGGCCCGTTCGGGCTACATCGCCGCCCTTCGGCCTAACCCGACGCCCGAAGGCTCAGGTCGCGGGCCGGGGCATCCGACGGTAGGGGAGAGGCCGTATCCTGATGGACCCGCCGACGGGAGCGGACGGGCGCATCCCGGGCCCGGGGTATACTGAGGCCGTGGGGCGCTTCGGGGGCGCGGGGGTGGACGCCCGGCGCGCCCGACGTGTCTCGGGGGGAGGACGGGGTCCGGTGATCTCCGGGACGGGAACGAGAGGTGGGGCTCCGGCCCCGGGAGAGTGACATGTTCGAGCGGTTCACGGATCGAGCGAGACGGGTCGTGGTCCTCGCCCAGGAGGAGGCGAGGATGCTCAACCACAACTACATCGGCACCGAGCACATCCTCCTCGGCCTCATCCACGAGGGCGAGGGGGTCGCCGCCAAGGCGCTGGAGTCGATGAACATCTCGCTCGAGGCCGTGCGGCAGCAGGTCGAGGAGATCATCGGGCAGGGCCAGGCGGCGCCGACCGGCCACATCCCGTTCACGCCGCGCGCCAAGAAGGTGCTCGAGCTCTCGCTCCGCGAGGCCCTCCAGCTCGGCCACAACTACATCGGCACCGAGCACATCCTCCTCGGCCTCATCCGGGAGGGCGAGGGCGTGGCCGCCCAGGTCCTCCAGAAGCTCGGCGCCGACCTGAACCGGGTCCGCCAGACCGTCATCCAGCTCCTGTCCGGCTACACCGGCGGCAAGGGCGAGCCCGCCACCGCCGAGCAGACCGGCGCCCAGGGGCAGGGCTCGATGGTGCTCGACCAGTTCGGGCGGAACCTCACCCAGCTCGCCCGGGAGGGCAAGCTCGACCCGGTGATTGGGCGCGAGCGCGAGAT
>SIRV01000203.1 GCA_004366195.1 Actinomycetota bacterium | reverse complement strand
TGGCGCATCGCCGAGAGCATCCGCACGCCGAGCACGTCGAGCTTCAGGTAGCCGAGGAGCTCGACGTCGTCCTTGTCGGCCTGGACCATCCGGTAGCCCTGGGACGAGCGCTCGAGCGGCACCCGCGTCACGAGGTCGTGATCGGCGAGGACGATCCCCGAGGGGTGCAGCGCGAGGTGCCGGGGGAAGCCGTCGAGGCGCTCGGCCACGCGGAACAGCAGCTCGAGCTGGGGCGCCCGCAGGTTCTCGCCGGCGAGCTCCGGCAGGCGCTCCATCGCCGCGCCAAGGTCGTCGGCGCCGATCCGCGGGAAGGCCTTGGCGATGGTGTCGACCTCCGGCTCGGGCAGCCCGAGGGCCTTGCCGACCTCGCGCAGGGCCGAGCGCGCGCGGTAGGTGTCCACCATCGCCACGCACGCGGTGCGCTCGTCGCCGTGGCGCGCGAGCACCATGTCGTAGACGTCCTCGCGCCGGGCGGACTCGACGTCGATGTCGATGTCGGGGAGCTCCTCGCGCAGCGGGTTCAGGAAGCGCTCGAACACGAGGTCGTGGCGGATGGGGTCCACGTCGGAGATGCCGAGGGCGTAGCACACGAGCGAGCCCGCCGCCGAGCCGCGGCAGGCGCAGGCGATCCCCATGGCGCGGATGTCGTCCACGATCTCGGCCACGGTGAGGAAGTAGGCCGGGTAGCCGAGCCGGTGGATCATCGCGAGCTCGTGGTCGAGCCGGTCCCGCACGGCGCGGGTGATCC
This sequence comes from Actinomycetota bacterium, assembly GCA_004366195.1. Taxonomy (GTDB): domain Bacteria; phylum Actinomycetota; class UBA4738; order UBA4738; family HRBIN12; genus HRBIN12. The sequence goes on along the minus strand of SIRV01000203.1, from coordinate 10,797 downwards.
GGACGCCCCGGCGCTCGAGCCCGCGCCAGCACCGCTCGGCGAGGACCGAGGAGGCGCTCCGCCCCGGGGGCGTCGGGAAGGTCGGGAAGCGCGGGCGCCGCAGCCCGAGGTCGAACGAGCAGGCGGCGGCGATGTCCAAGGTGGCCTCGGCGAGGTCGGGGCGCTCCTCGAACAGCCACCGCATCTCGCGCGCCGGCTTCAGCCAGCCCTCGGCGTTCGTCCGCCGCACGTTCCGCTCGTTGATCGGCACGAGCCGGCGCATGCACGCGAGGGCGTCGGCGAGGAACGCGTCCTCCGGCACGAGGTACCGGACGGGGTTCGTCGCGACGGCGCGGACCCCGGCGCGCTCGGCCAGGCGCAGGAGCGCGCGGATCTCCTCGCGCGAGCCGGGCTCCAGCCGGTGCTGCACGGCGACGTGGAGGCGCTCGCCGAAGGCCTCCCGCCACGGCCCCAGCGCGGCGAGGGCCGCCTCGGGCCTCCCGGAGATCGCGAGGCGCCCCGGGGGCGAGTCCGGGCCGAGGAGCGCCACGAGCCCCGCCGCGTGGGCCAGGACCTGCTCCGGCGCGAGGGAGGGCGCCCCGCGCTCGCCCGTCGCGTGGGCGTCGGTGATGAGCCGGCACAGGTTGGCGTAGCCGGTCTCGTCCCGGGCGAGGAGGATGACGTGGGGGTCGGTCGGGTCCCCGCACGTCCCGAGCGTCACCGAGGCGCCGAGGATCGGTCGCACCCCGTGGCGCTCGCACGCCCGCACGAACCGGGCCGCTCCGTAGAGCCCGTCGCGGTCGGTGAGGGCGACGGCGGGCATGCCGAGCTCGGCCGCCCGGCGCGCCAGGTCCTCGGGCGAGAACGCTCCCTCCTTCAGGGAGAAGTAGGACCGGACGTCGAGGTGCACGAAGGGAGCGGCCATCCCGGTACTCGAACACGTGTTCGATACCTGAACGGTACCGCGCTCGTCCGATGTAGGTCAAGATAAGCATGTAAGCATAGACTGTTATCATGATGGCACCATGATTCGTACCCAGATCCAGCTCACCGAAGCCCAGGCCGCCAAGCTCCGGCGGATCGCCACCGAGCGCGGCGTGTCGCTCGCCCAGGTGATCCGGGAGGCCGTGGACCGGCTCCCCGAGCGCGACGAGCGCGCCGAGCGCTGGGCCCGCGCCCTCGCGGTGCTCGGCGCGGGACGCGACGTCGAGGGCAGGACGGATGTCAGCGTCCGGCACGACGAGTACCTGGCGGAGGCCATCGAAGCCGATCTCCGACGCGGCCGCCGGCGGACGTGACGACCTTCGTCGACACCTCGGCCCTCTTCGCGCTGCTCGCCGCCGACGACGACCAGCACGCCCGGGCCGCCGACTGGTTCCGTCACGCCCGGGAGGAGCGCCTGGTCACCCACAACTACGTCGTCGTCGAGGCCGTCTCGCTGATCCACCGGCGCCTCGGGCCACTCCCCGCGCGTGCGCTCATCGAGGACCTCCTCCCCGTCCTCGAGGTCCGGTTCGTGACGGAGCCCCTCCACGAGCGCGCCACGAGCGCGTTCCTCGCCGGGCTCGGCAGGCGGCCCTCGTTCGTGGATCGCGTGAGCTTCGAGCTCATGCGAGCCGAGGGCATCCCGCGCGCGTTCGCGTTCGACCCCGACTTCGCGCGCGAGGGGTTCGAGACCGTCCCGCGCTGACATCGGCGCGTTCGGGTCCGCTAATCCCACAGGCGCTCCATGTGCCAGCGGTCGCGCAGGCGATCGTGGTAGAGGTCCCAGACCGACCCGCCGCGGACCTCGACCCGCCAGTACTCGCGGTCACGCCCGTCCGCCCACCATCGGCCCTCGATCCGCCACCGACCGATCACGTCGGCGACCTCGTACCGCCGGCCCCGCCAGGTGAACGCGGCGGGCATGCCGGCGTCCCGCTCGACCCGGACCTCCTCGTCGTACCGCTTGGACATCGCAGCTCGCCTCCCCGGCGTATCGAACGTGTGTTCGAGAGGGAGCCTCACGATACGCCCGCGGTCCGACACCGGTCAAGAGGGCGGCATCCCCGCAGGTCGGAGGCCGTCAGGAGCCGGAGGCGAGGCCGCGGACGGCCGGGACGAGGAGGAGCCCGAGGAGCACAACGTTCACGACGACCCCCGCCCGCGCCTGGGCCAGCTGGAGCACGCAGAGGGCGAGCGAGACCGCGCTCGCCCCGAGCGCCAGCCCCCACCACCACGGCGCGAGGAGCCACAGCCCGACGGCGGCCGCCACGAAGGCCGCCGCGGCCAGCAGCCACAGCACCCCGACGACGCGGATCCCGCCCGGGCCCAGATCCACCCGGCCGCCGAGCACGGTCGTCGAGTACGGGAGGCCCTCGATCTCCGCGAGCCGGAACGCCACGACGAACCCGAGCAGGTGCACCAGCCCGTGCAGGGCGAGCAGGGCGGCGAGACCGATCCTCCACACGGCCCCCACCCTCCCACCCGCGGCCCGGCCGCGGACGGGCCCTTGGGCCGGGCCCCCGCCGGGACGGGTCCCGGGGTCAGCCGGGCCCCGGGTAGGCTTGCGGGGATGGCCGCCGCCGAGCCGCTCGTGCTCTGCGTCCCGAACTTCAGCGAGGGGCGCCGGGGCGAGGTCATCGAGCGGATCTGCCGGGCCCTCGCGAGCGTGCCGGGCGCCCGCCTCGTCTACCGCCAAGCCGACCCCGAGCACCACCGCCTGGACGCCGCCGTGCTCGGCCGGCCGGACGCGGTCCGCGCCGCCGTCCTCGCCGCCGCCCGGGCCGCCGTGGAGCTCATCGACATGGACGAGCACCGGGGCTCGCACCCGCGGATCGGCGCGGTGGACGTGGTCCCCTTCGTGCCGGTGCGGGGCATCTCGATGGCCGAGACCGTGGAGCTCGCCCGGTCCTTCGCCCGCGAGCTCGCCGAGGCCCTCGAGCTCCCGGTCTACCTGTACGGGGAGGCGGCGCTCTCGCCCGATCGGCGGAACCTCGCTGACGTGCGGCGCGGGGAGTACGAGGGGCTGCGCGAAGCCGTGGCCCGCGGCGAGCGCCTCCCCGACCTCGGCCCGCCCCGGATCGGCAGGGCCGGCGCGACCGCGGTCGGCGCCCGGAAGCCGCTCATCGCGTTCAACGTCTACCTCACCGGCGCGGAGGAGGACGCGCGGGCGGTGGCACGCGCGGTGCGGGAGTCCTCCGGCGGCCTCCCCGCGGTCCGCGCGATCGGGTTCGCCGTGCCCGAGCGCGGCCTCGTCACCGTCTCGATGAACCTCGTGGACCACGAGGTGACCGGCCTGCGCGCCGCCTTCGACGCCGTGCGGACGGAGGCGGAGCGGCGAGGCATGGCGGTCGTCTCCAGCGAGATCGTGGGGCTCGTGCCGCAGGCCGCGATCTCGGAGGAGGATGTGGGGTACCTGCGACTGGAGGGGTTCGATGCGGAGCACCAGATCCTGGAGCGGCTCGTGAACGGCGGGTTCGGGACGGAGCGGATCGACGAGTTCCTCGCCGCGCTCGCCTCCGACGCCCCGACGCCGGGCGGCGGCGCGGTCGCGGGCCTGGCCGGCGCGACGGGGGCGGCCCTCATCGAGATGGTCGCCAACCTCACGCTGGGGCGGGCCGGCTACGAGGAGGTCGCCGAGCGCATGGGCGCGATCCTCGCCGAGGCCGGGGCGGCGCGCGCCGCCTTCGTCGAGCTCGCCGAGCGCGACGCGACGGCCTTCGAGGGCGTGATGGCGGCGTTCAAGATGCCGAAGGAGACCGAGACCGAGCGGGCGGCGCGAGCGGAGGCGATCGCGCGCGGGTACGAGGCGGCGGCGGCCGTCCCCCTGGAGATCGCCGAGCGGGCCGTCTCCCTCATGGAGCTCGCCCACGAGGTCACGGCGAAGGGCAACCGGCACGCCGCCTCCGACGGTGCCTGCGCCGCCGTCATGCTGCACGCGGCGGCGGCCTGCGCCTGCGCGAACGTCGAGATCAACGCCGCCGCGCTGAAGGACGCCGCGGCCGCCGAGCGCCTCCGCGCCCAGGTCGCGACGCTCCGGTCCGAAGCCGCCGCGCTCCTCGACGCCACCGAGCGGGCCTTCGCCGAGCGCCTGCCGTAGATGCGGCGGTTCGAGCCCGGCGAGCCGGTCGTCCTGCGCGAGCTCTGGCGCGGCCGCGTGTTCGCGGCCCGCCCGGCCACGGTCGTTTGGGACGAGCCGGACCTCCTCGTCCTCTACGTCCCGCCCCGCGTGACCTGCGCCGTGCCGGTCGGCCCCGAGGGCGAGGAGCTCCGGATCCCGGACCGACCCTTCGAGCTCGAGCTCCGTGAGCGGGGCTCGACCGGCGTGCTGTCCTTCGCCTGGCCGGAGGAGCCCTTCGGCGTGCTGCGCTGGACGGTGCCCTGGGCCTGGTACGTGAACCTCCAGGAGCCCTTGCGCCGCACCCCGATCGGGTTCGACACGACGGACCACGCCCTCGACGTGCTCATCGCCCGCGACGGGTCGTGGTGCTGGAAGGACGAGGAGGAGCTGGAGCGCGCGGTGCGGCTCGGCCTGTTCTCCCCCGCCGACGCCGAGCGCTTCCGCGCCGACGGCCGCCGCGCCGTCCGTCGGATCCTCGCCCGCGAGCCCCCCTTCGACCTCGACTGGACCGACTGGCGGCCCGACCCCTCCTGGCCGACGCCCACCCTCCCCGAGGGCTGGGACGCGGTCGCGCTCGCCGAAGTGCCTCGACGCGACGCCCCCGCCGAGGGAGGATGAGCGGCGGGGGGTGAGCGATCGTGCACGCGGCGGTGGTGCTGCCGCTCGCGTGCTGCGGCACCGAGGACCCGGCCCGGACCTTCGGGGCGAGCCGGATGACCGGCCATGTGGACCGCCCCGGGATCGAGTTCCTCGCCACCGTCGAGCGCTGGCTCGAGGTGCTGGCGGTACCGGAGCGGTTCCGGGCACCGGGCCTCATGGAGGTCTTCGAGTCGCGGATCGTCGACCTCGAGGTGGCGCCGGTGACCTCCCTCACCTCGGTCGGGGAGCCCCGGACCGAGCCGATCGACATCCACCTATCCCGCTTCCCCGGGCTGTACTGGGCCCTGTCGAACGGCGGGCGCGCCTTCCTCGCGCTCGAGCACCTCGGGGACCGGGAGATGGTGGGCTACGCGCTCGTCCGGACCAAGGAGGGGAAGCACTTCTTCGCGGGCGGCGGGGCGTACGAGAGCCTCACCCTTCCCGCCCGGGAGCTGCTCGGGGAGCGGATGGACGCCGTCCTCGACCAGCTCGTGGGGATGACGGATGAGAAGGCGATCCTCGAGCTGCTGTACGGGCCGCCCTCGCCGACGCCGAGCCCCCCGGTGATCCTCGACCCGGCCGAGACCCCCAAGGACATCCTGCGATCCCTGGACACCGTGTCCCTCACCGTAGAGCGGCCCGAGGGCTGGGTCGGCCCCTTCACGCTCTGCACCAGGATCGAGGAGGGCTGGAACGAGTGCGCGGACATGTCCCAAGAAGGGATCCCTGCCGCAGACCGTGAGCTACGTGGGCTCGACGCGGCGACTGGAGCTGTGGTTGCTGGACCGGGACGCGAACGTCCTCGACCCGATCCAGCTCCTCGGGACCATCGACCTGCGCGGGAACGAGAAGGTCGTGGAGGGCGGGGACGCGGTGGTCATCGCGCGCCTCGGCGGGACGTTCCTCGGCGAGGGCGCGGACCCGCCGATCGCCGATCCGTCCGTCACGCTCGTCGAGGTCGTGCCCTGGAGCGAGGTCCTCGCCCACCCCGACCGCTACCCCGAGGTGCTGGGGACGTAGGCCGGGAGCGGCCCCTCAGCCCCGGGACCCGAAGGCGGTGCCCACCGCCTCGAGCACCTCGGCCGCCCGCTCGATCGCCCGGTCCGCCTGCTCTCGGTCGAACGCCTCGTCCGGCAGCCCGCCGGGAAGCCCGTTCGGATACCGGGTCGGGATGTAGTACAGATCCAGCCCTGCCACCCGCGGGCGGAGGTCGGCGAAGACGGGATCGTGCCTCGCGGCCCGCTCGCACAGCTCCGCCACGGAGTGGCCGCGGGCGAGCTCCTCCTCCCGCAGGTACAGGAACCCCTTGAGCGCCTTCTCAGCCGCCTGTTGCGCCAGGAAGCACGCGAGGTTGTACCGCTCGCCGTCGCGGGCGAAGCGCGCGTCGTCGAGATCGCGGCGCGCCTGCTCCACCCAGCGGGCCCCTTCCTCCCGAGCGTCAGGCCGCATGGAGCACCCGACCCTCCTCGAGGGCCCGGCGGATGAACGCGCGCCCCTTCATCCGCTCGAACTCCTCAGGCGTGTAGACGAGCAGGTCCAGCCCGACGCGCGGGGCGAGCTCCTCGTAGAGCTCCGCCAGCCGTGCGACGAACGGAAGCTCGCTCTCCATCACCGCGAGGATGTCGAGATCGCTCCACCGGGCCACGTCGCCGCGGCCGAACGATCCGAACGCCACGACGAGCGTCGCCCCGCGCTCGACCAGCGCGCGCACGATCCGGTCCGCCTCGGCCGCGAGCGCCTCGGCCCGCTCCCCCCGTTCCATCGCCGCGAGTATAGGGAGCCGCCGGTTCCCGGCGTCGTTTCCAGCCGGACCGGGTCGTCGCTCGGTCCGAGGTTGTCGGCGGCGGGCTCCGTGCGGGAGGCTTGGCGCCGATGCCCGACCTCTCGAGCCTCCGCGGCCGGTTCCCCGCGCTCGCCCGCGAGCATGGCGGTCGCCCCGCCGTGTTCGCGGACGCCCCCGGGGGCTCCCAGGTGCCGGAGACCGTGATCGAGGCGATGGCCTCGTACCTCCGCTCGAGCAACGCCAACACCCACGGGGCGTTCGCCACCAGCCGCGAGACCGACGCGGTGATCGAGGAGGCGCACCGCGCCGCGGCGGACCTGCTGAACGCCGACCCCGACGAGGTGATCTTCGGCCCGAACGCCACGACGCTCCTGTTCCACGTCTCGCGCTCGATCGCCCGGACCCTCGGGCCGGGCGACGAGGTCGTCGTCACGCGCCTGGACCACGACGCGAACGTCCGGCCCTGGGTGCTCGCGGCCGCGGACGCCGGGGCCACCGTGCGGTGGGTGGACGTGCGCGAGGAGGACGTCACGCTCGACCAGGGCAGCTTCGAGGAGGCGCTCTCCGAGCGCACGAGGGTCGTGGCGTTCACCCTCGCCTCCAACGCCGTCGGGACGATCACGCCCGCCGCCGAGCTGGTCCGGCTGACACGCGAGCGCGCCCCCGCGGCCCTCGTCGTCTGCGACGGCGTGCACCTCGCGCAGCACCGCCGGATCGACGTGCGGGCCCTGGGGGCCGACCTGGTCGCCGTCTCGCCCTACAAGGTCTTCGGACCCCACCTCGGGATCCTGTTCGGCCGGCGCGAAGTCCTCGAGCGGCTCACCCCGTACAAGGTCCGGCCGGCCCCCGACGAGCTCCCCTTCCGGTTCGAGACCGGGACCCAGAACCACGAGGGCATGGCGGGCTGGGTGGCGGCGGTCGGGTACCTGGCAGAGGTCGGACGGACCCACGGCGCCCCCGCCGGACCCTCGCGCCGGGAGGCGATCGCGGCCGCCTTCCGTGCCATCGAGGCGTGGGAGCGGGGCCTCGCCGCGCGCTTCCTCGAGGGGGCCCGGTCCGTGCCCGGCCTGCGGGTGTACGGGATCAGCGACCCCGAACGCCTCGCCGAGCGCACCCCCACCTTCGCCGTCCGCCTCGAGGGGCGGCACCCCGCTGAGACCGCGGCGGCCCTCGGCGAGCGCGGGATCTTCGTTTGGGACGGTCACTACTACGCGCTCGAGCTGATGGAGCGGCTCGGGCTCCAGGCGACCGGCGGCGCCGTGCGGATCGGGTTCTGCCACTACCACACCCCCGAGGAGGTCGACCGGGTGCTCGAGGAGCTCGCGCGCCTGGCCTGAGACCGGTTGCTAGGATGGCGGGGCCCCGACGGTGGGGCGACCACGGAGGGAAGGCTCCCATGCGCATCCTGATCCTGGGCGGTGACGGGTACCTCGGCTGGGCCACGGCGATGTACCTCTCGCGCCGGGGCCACGAGATCCACACCGTCGACAACTACCTGCGGCGCCGGATGCACGAGGAGAACGGCACCGACTCCCTCACCCCCATCCTGGAGTCGCTCCCCGCCCGGGCCCGGGCCTGGAAGGAGGTCACCGGCCTCGAGATCGGGGTGACCGAGGGCGACCTCACCGACTGGGAGCTCGTGCAGCGCGTGTTCGAGGAGTTCCAGCCGGAGGCCATCGTCCACTACGGCGAGATGCCGTCGGCCCCCTACTCGATGATCGACCGCGACCACGCCGTCTTCACCCAGACCAACAACGTGGTGAACACCCTGAACGTGCTGTTCGCGATGGCCGAGATCACCCCCGAGGCGCACCTGGTGAAGCTCGGCACCATGGGCGAGTACGGCACGCCGAACATCGACATCGAGGAGGGCTTCATCGAGATCCACCACAACGGGCGCTCGGACGTCCTCCCCTTCCCCAAGATGCCGGGGAGCTTCTACCACCTCTCCAAGGTCCACGACTCCCACAACATCCACTTCGCCTGCCGGATCTGGGGCCTGCGCGCGACCGACCTCAACCAGGGCGTCGTCTACGGGATCGAGACCGAGGAGACCAAGCTCGACGAGCGCCTCGTCACCCGGTTCGACTACGACGAGCTGTTCGGCACGGCGCTGAACCGGTTCTGCGTCCAGGCCGTGATCGGGCACCCGCTCACCGCCTACGGCAAAGGCGGGCAGACCCGCGGGTACCTGAACATCGTCGACACCCTGCAGTGCGTGGAGCTCGCCCTCCTCAACCCGCCGGCCGAGGGCGAGTACCGGGTGTTCAACCAGTTCACCGAGCAGTTCTCCATCAACGAGCTGGCCGAGCTGGTGCGGCAGGCGGCCCTGCATCATGGGCTGAAGGTGGAGCCGGTCCACGTCGAGAACCCGCGGGTGGAGGCCGAGGAGCACTACTACAACGCGAAGCACACGAAGCTCCTCGACCTCGGGCTGAAGCCGCACCTGCTCTCCGAGACCCTGATCGAGTCGATGTTCGCCACGATCGAGCGCTACAAGGACCGCGTCATCGTGGACCGGATCGCGCCGCGCACCAGCTGGCGCGGCGTGCTCCGCTCGCGCGTCCGTCGCTGAGGTCGGGCCGTGCTCGCGCTGCGGATCGTCGGCGGGGCGGTCGCCGTGGCGCTCCTCGCGATTGCCGTCGTCCGCCACCGGCGCCGGCAGATCAGCCGCCTCAACCTGCTCATCACCGCGGCCATCTCGGTCGTCGTGGTGGTCCTCGCGATCGCCCCGGACCTGTTCGACCCGGTGTTCGCCCTGTTCAACTTCCGGCCGGGGAGCGGTCGGCGCCTCACCGCCGTCCTGCTGTTCGCGGTGATCGTGCTGTTCGTGCTGCTCGTGCGGGTCCAGGCGGAGGCCGATGCCAACGAGCGGAGCATCCGGCTCCTGGTGGAGTCGCTCGGGCAGGCGGCCTTCGACTGGGACCGGGCGGCCGAGCTCCCCCCGGGCAAGCGGATCGTGGTGGTCTCCCCCGCCTACAACGAGGCCGAGAACGTGGGCGCGGTGATCGAGGCGATGCCGAAGGAGATCGACGGCTACCAGGTCGTCCCCGTCGTGATCGACGACCACTCCGAGGATGGGACGGCGGAGGCTGCGCGCGCCGCCGGGGCGCTCGTCGCGACGCTCCCGATCCGGCGGGGCGGGGGACTCGCGCTGCGGGTCGGCTACGACATCGCGCTGAAGCTCGGCGCCGAGATCGTGGTCTCCATCGACGCCGACGGCCAGCACCAGCCCGAGGAGCTCCCGACGCTCGTCCGCCCGATCCTGGAGGGACGGGCCGACCACGTGAACGGCTCGCGGATGCTCGGCGCCTTCGAGCGCGACAGCCTGATCCGCCACGTCGGGGTGCACTTCTTCTCCTGGCTCGTCACGCTCCTCACCGGCCAGCGCGTGACCGACATCTCGAGCGGCTACCGGGCCACCCGGGCCGAGACGCTCCGCAAGCTGATCCTGGAGCAGGACCAGTTCTGGACCTCGGAGGTCACGATCGAGGCCCTCCGTCACCACGCCCGGGTGGTCGAGGTCCCCGTGACGTTCCTCACCCGGCGCGGTGGCGTCTCGAAGAAGCCGAAGTCGCTCCGCTACGGCTGGAACTTCTCCAAGGCCATCGTCAAGACTTGGCTCCGGTAGCGCGCTCGCTCAGATGCCGAGGCCCGCGTCCGAGCAGCGGACGATGCGATCCGCGAGCCACGTGCCGTCGGCCGTCCGGACGACGTGCACGGTGGCGATGATGCGCTCCGCCCGCATCACCCGCACGACTGGGTCCCGGATCCGTCGCAGAGCACGCGTTAGGACCTCAGAGAGCTCCGACGGCCGCATCGGGCGGGGAAGGTCGCGTGCTAGGGGCGTCAGGGTCCACACAGCCCCTCCCCCAGCCGCCGCGGCGAGCACGCCCACGGCGACGACCAGGAGCTTCGGCCGGACGGGGGTTCGCGGCCGCTCCGACCGAGGCGTTCCCCTCAGGCCTCGCCATCACGGTCCGCACCGCCTTCCAGATGCATCCGGTCGCCCCGATCGGATCGGCTCCACAAGGATCCTGCCCCCCTGTGTGAGTCACGACGCAACGACGCGAGCCCGGTCCCCGAGCGATCAGGGGGGCCGGTCGCTCAGCTCGACGGCGACCTCGGCCGCGAGGGCGGCGTTCGCCTCGAGCAGGGCCAGGTTCGTCTCCAGGCTCGCGCCGCCGGTCTCCTCGGCGAGGGCCGAGAGCAGGAAGGGGGTGAGGGCCTTGCCCCGGACGCCCTCGCGCTCGGCGCGCCCCTCGGCGCGGCGCACGGCGCGCTCGACCTCGTC
>SIRV01000202.1 GCA_004366195.1 Actinomycetota bacterium | reverse complement strand
GGAGCTCGCGACGCTCGCCGAGGACCTGGCGGCCGCGTCCCGGGTGGCCGAGGAGGTCGAGGAGGTGTTGGGCGACCTCGCCGCGGCGCTGACGGAGGCCGAGGCGGGGGTGAGGGAGCGGGGGAAGGCCCTGGCGGCCGCCGAGCGGGCGCTCGCACGCGCCGGCGAGGCTCGCCGGAAGGCGGAGGCCGCCTGGGGCACGGCGGCGGACCTCGGACGGCTGCGCGCGACGGCCGAGGCATGGGCGGCGACCCTCGCCCGGCGGTCGGACGTCGAGACGGGGGTGGAGCGGGCGCGCGAGGCCCTCGCGGCGGCCGAGGCGGGGGTGGCGGCCGCAGAGGCCGCGGTGGGGCCCGCCGAGGAGGAGCTCGAGGCGGCCCGGGCGGCCCTCGCCGAGGCCGAGGAGGCCCTCGAGGCGGCCCGCCACGCCGATCTCGTCGCCACGGTGCGCGCTGGGGTGCGGGTCGGTGAGCCGTGCCCGGTCTGCGGGGCGCCGATCGAGCGGCTCCCGAAGGCGCCGAAGGCGGGGGACGTGCGCCGGGCCGAGCGGCGACGCGAGGGGGAGCGCGCCCGCGTCGAGCGCGCGCAGGCGGTCCTCGATGAGGCGCGGCGCGGACGGGACCGCGCCCGTGCGGCCCTGGAGGCGGCCCGGGCGGAGCTCGAGCGGGCCGACCGGGACCTCCGGGAGACGGCGGAGGCCGCCGCGCGCGCGGAGGAGGTCCTCGCGGTCGCCTTCGGGAGGGTGCCCGAGGACCCGGTGGCGGCCGTGGAGGAGCGCCTGGTGCGCCTCGCGGAGCTGGAGCGGGAGGAGGCCGCGGCCCGCGAGGCGCTCGACGCGGCCCGGGCGGAGCTCCGCGAGGCCGAGCGCGAGCGCGAGGGGCTCGCGGCCCAGCTCGCCGAGGCCCGGGGGGCGCTCGGCTCGCTCCAGCTCGAGCCGCTCCTCGCCCGCGCGCGGGAGAGGGTCCCGAAGATCCCGGCGGCGCCGGCCCCGCCGGACCCCGGCGCCACGCCGGCCCGGCTCGCCCGCGCTGCGGGGCGGATCAGGGAGGTCCTCGTGAGGGCGGCGGAGCTCGTCCGCGAGCGGGCGGGGACCGCGGAGGTCGAGGAGGCGGCCTTCGCGGAACGGGCTGCGGCGGCGCTGGACGGCCTCGTCTCGGTGACGGCGACGACGGTCGCCGACGTCGTCGCCGCGGTCGAGAGCGCTCGGACGGAGGCGACGCGCCGGGCCGCGGAGGCGTCCGCGGCGGCCACCGCGCTCCGGGAGCGGCTGGAGCGTCTCGACGTCCTCCTCGGGGAGCTGGCCGAGCACCGGGCTCGTCGGGCCCGGTTCGAGGCCCTGGGGAAGGAGCTGCGCGCCGACCGCATCATCGCGTTCCTGCAGCAGGAGGCCCTCGAGGTCCTGGCCGCGGCGGGCTCCGAGCGCCTCGCCGCCCTCTCGGGCGGGCGGTACGGCCTCGTCTACGACGGGGACGAGTTCTCGGTCGTGGACACCTGGAACGGGGAGGAGCGCCGCAGCGCCCGCACGCTCTCGGGGGGCGAGACGTTCCTCGCGTCGCTCGCCCTCGCCCTCGCCCTGTCCGAACAGGTGGCGTCGCTCTCGGTCACCGACAAGGCGCGCCTGGACAGCCTGTTCCTCGACGAGGGCTTCGGGGCCCTGGACCCGGACACGCTGGAGGTGGTGGTGGAGGCGCTCGAGCAGCTCGGTGGCGATGGACGGATGGTGGGGGTGATCACGCACGTGTCGGAGCTCGCCGCGCGGATGCCCGTCCGCTTCGTCGTGGAGAAGTCCCCCCGCGGCAGCCGGGTCCGGGTCGAGACCTGAGCGCGGGGCGAGCCGGTGAGCTCCGCTTGGGCTCGATGAGCGCCCACGCCGGTTCCATCCCGTCCGGTGTGGGCCGTCGGGCCTCCACCTGCTGGGATCCACGAGGGCCGGAAGGCCGGCTCCCGGGTCGTACACCGACGCCACCAGCTTGACCGAGACCTCGGCGCGAGGGTTCACGTGCTTCAGGCCGAGGATCAGCTGGGCGAGGTGTTCGATCGAGGAGATCCCGTGGCGAGGCGGGGGCTGATGAGGGCCACGCCCGGCCGCGTGTGGCGGAGCCGGTGGGTCTCCTCGGTGACCTTGCGACCGGGGAGCTGGCCCCCTCGCCCGGGTTCGATCCCTGCGCGATCCTGATCTGCGGCTCGGAGGTGAACGGGCGGCAGGGATCACCCGCGGGCCAGCAGGGCGGCGGCCTCGGGGCGGCCGCGCACCGAGGGCCCGCGCCGGCCGAGCAGAGCACCCGGTGAGCTCCTCGCGGGTGTACACGTCGGCCATGCCCGGAAGCACGGGTGCGTCTCCACCAGGGCGAGGAAGAGCAGCGCCGGCGGGGCGTCGAGGAGGCGCGGGATCCCCGATCAGGCCGAGCGGGCCCGTGGGGCTCTCGGATCGGGCAGGAAGACCTGGGCGATCGCGCCGCCCCCGGGGTGGCGCTCGACGCTCGCCCAGCCGCCGAGCTCCTCGACGAGCGTGCGGGTCCGGTCGTCGATGGCGTCCTCGGTGGGGGGTTGCCCGTCCTCCACCGAGAGGAGGGCGCCCCCGTCGGTGCGCTCGACGTGGACGACGATCCGGGCGCCGGCGGCGGTGCGGGCTCCCGCCCGCTCGAGCAATCCCTGGACCACGTCCCGCAGGGTGAGCTCCGGAACGGGGAGGCCGACGTGCTCGGCGTAGACGCTCACGGCGCGGTCCCGGTCCGCCCACCGCTCGTTCACGATGCGGTGGACGAGGACGTCGATGGCCACCTCCCTCCCGTTGGCGGCCCCGAAGGGCTCGCC
>SIRV01000201.1 GCA_004366195.1 Actinomycetota bacterium | reverse complement strand
GGCGCCGGCGCGCTCGGCCCACACCTCCAGCTGCTCCGAGGCGGCGGCTCGGTAGGTGTCGCTCGCGGCCAGGGCCACGCGCTTGCCCTCGGTCCGGAGGCGCGCCGCGAGCTTGCCGATCGTCGTCGTCTTGCCCGAGCCGTTCACCCCGACGACGAGCACGATCCCGAGGCGGCCCTCGGGCAGGTGGAGCGCGGCGTCCTCCCCCGCGAGCAGGGCCTCGATCTCCCTCGCCAGCGCCGCGGCCGGGTCCTCGCCCGGCCGGTAGCGCTCGCGCAGGTCGGCCACGATCCGGGCGGCGGTCCGCGGCCCCACGTCGGCCCGGATCAGGAGCTCCTCGAGGGCGCGCCAGGCCCCCTCGTCGGGCGCCCCGCCGAGGAGACCGCGGAGTCGGGCCCCGAGCCCCTCGCCCCGCGACGCGGGATCCGCGCCCCGAGTCGGCGGCGCCGGCGGGCCCGTGCGCGGACCCCTGCGCCGGAGGAGGATGAGCGCGAGCACACCCAGGACGAGCGCGGTCACGAGGACGATCAGGGAGACGGCCACGGCGCCCTCAGGCTAGCCGACCGCGTCCGGCTCCGGCACCGCGACCACCCGGTGGCCGTCGCCGTCCGGCGACCCGGTCCCGACCGGCTCGGGGACGCGGTCCACGCCGAGGCGGGCCCGGGTCTCGGGGTGGTCGAGGCGCTGGGCGACGACCTTCGAGGTCCCGTCCTTGCCCATCGAGACCCCGTAGAGCATCCGCGCGATCTCCATCGTCCGCTTCTGGTGCGTGACGATCAGCACCTGCGAGTCGGCGCCGAAGCCCTCCAGGAGCTTCAGGAACCGAGCCAGGTTCACGTCGTCGAGGGCCGGCTCGACCTCGTCCATGAGGTAGAAGGGGCTCGGCCGCGCCCGGAAGATGGAGAACAGGAAGCAGAGCGCCACGAGCGCTCGCTCGCCCCCGGAGAGCAGGGAGATCCGACGCACCCGCTTCCGGCCGGGTCGCGCCTCGATCTCGATCCCCGTGTTCAGCAGGTCGCCCGGCTCCGTGGCGACCAGACGCCCCTCGCCGCCCGGGAACAGCTCCTTGAACAGGCGCTCGAACTCCGCCGCAACGTCCCGATACGCAGCCTCGAAGGTGGCGGCGATCTCCTCCTCGATCCGGCGGATGACCTCGAGGAGGTCGCGCCGGGCCTTGCGGACGTCCTCCAGCTCCCGCGCGAGGAAGTCGTGGCGCTCCTGCAGCGTCTCGAGCTCCCCGGTGGCGAGGAGGTTCACCCGGCCGAGGAGCGCGAGGCGCCGCTGCACGAGCTCGGCGCGCCTCTCCAGGGCCTCGACGGTGTCCTCCTCCGTCAGCTCGGCGAGGGCCTCCGCCGGGTCCCGCCCGTGCCCTTCCCGCACGAGGCGCTCGGCGTCCCGGATCCGCCGCTCGAGCTCGGCCCGGGCCCGGTCCTCGTCCTCGTAGGTCTCCCGGAGACGCTCGAGCTCGGTCGAGGCCTCCCGCCAGGCCCGGTTCGCCTCGCTCTCCTCCCGAGCGGCGGCGCGCTCGGAGGCCGCGGCCGCCTCGCGGAGCACGCTCGCCTCCTCGAAGGCCGCCTCCGCCGCCCGGAGCGCCGCCTCGGCGCGGGATCGCTCGGCCTCGGCCGCCTCTACCCCGGCGCGCAGGGCCGCCGGATCCAGGGCGGCGAGCTCGTCCCGCTCGGCCCGCACGGCGGCGAGGCGCGACTCCAGCGAGGCCCGATCCCGCCGGAGCGTCTCCACGGCGACCCGGGCCTGGACCGGCGGCTCGACGGGGCGCGGCAGCTCCGGCAGCTCGTGCGTGACGCGCTCGGCCTCCGTGAGGCGCGCCAGCCAGGCCGCGGCCGCGTCGTCCATCCCCGCCAGGCGCTCGGCGAGCATCTCCTCCTGCTTGCCGAGGGCGCCGAGCTCGGCCTCCAGGCGCGCCAGGCGCTCGGCCGCGCTCGTGATCCGCCCGTCCGCCTCCTCGATCGCCGCGTCCAGCTCGCCGAGCTCGCGGCCGATGGCCGTGAGACGCTCCTGCCTGGGTCGGAGCGTCATCCGGACCTGCGCCAGGTCGTGCTCGACGACGGCGAGCTCGCGCCGGATCTCCGCCGCCCGCGAGTCCCCCCGCCGGGTCGTGCGGATGAGCGCGGGACCGACGAGGATCCCCTCGCGCGTCACGAACGAGGCCTTGGGGTGCTCGGCGTGCTTGGCGACGGCCTGCTCCAGGCTCTCGGCGAGGTACACGTCCTTCAGCACCGTGCAGACGAGCCCCCGGACGGCGGCGTCCATCGCGACGACCGAGAGGAGCTCGCGCCCCCCGGGGATCACGAACGACGCCGGCCCGCCGCGGGCCACCGCGAGGACCGCCCCGTCCCCCTCCGGCGCGTCGGCCACCGCGTGCTCCCCATCCAGGTAGACGACGGCGTCGGCGAGAGGCCCGAGACCGGCGGCGAGAGCCGCCTCCCAACCCTCCTCGGCCTCGACCAGCTCCCCGAGGAGGCCGAGCGCTCTCCCCCGGTGCGAGCGCAGGAACCGCGAGCCCGGGGTCTCCTCCAGGTCCTCCAGGCGCGCGCGGAGCACCTCGCGACGCTGCTCGTGGCGGCGGAGCGCCTCCTCGAGCTCGGCGACCCGGTCGGCCAGGGCATGGCGCTCCTGCTCGAGCGCCGCGCGGCGCTCCGCGAGGGGCGCGACCTGCGCGTCGAGGTCCTCGATCTCCGCCGCCAGGCGCTCGCGCTCGGCCTCCGAGGCCACCCGGCGCTCCCGCACCTGGTCCAGCTCCCGCACCACCCGCTCCCGGTCGCGCTCGTGCTGGGCCAGGGATCGCCGGAGGGCCTCCACCTCGGCCCGGTGGGCGGCCGCCTCCTCGGAGATCCGCCGGCGCTCCTCGTCCACCTGGCGCCGGTGCTCCTGGGCCCGGCGGAACTCCGCCTCGGCGCGCTCGAGCTCCTCCTCGCGGCCCGTGAGCTCCGTCGCGATCTCGGCGAGGCGCGCGCCGATCCGGGCCAGGTCCTCCTCGAGCGCCTGGAGCCGCGCGCCGCGGGTCGCCTCCGCCGCGAGCGCCTGCCGGGCGACGGCCTCCGCCTCCACCGCGTGGCGCAGGTCGGCCTCGGCGCGCGAGCGGGCCTCCTGCGCGGCGCGGAAGGCCGCCTCGGCCTCCTGGAGCGCGAAGGAGGCGCGGGCGTGCTCGTCGGCGGCGGCCTGCACACGAGCGTCGAGAGCCTCCAGGCGCTCCTTGGCCTCACGGCGACGGGCCTCGCCCTCCTCCCAGGTCCCGCGCCGGCGCTCGCGCTCGGCGAGCAGGTCCCGCAGGCGCGCCGCGGCGAGGCGGGCCGAGATGGCCTCGGCCTCGGCGGTGAGCTCCTCGTGGCGGCGGGCCATCTCCGCCTGCTGCTTCAGCGGCTTCAGCTGGCGGCGGAGCTCGGCCAGCACGTCCTGGAGCCGCAGGAGGTCCTGCTCGAGCCCGGCGAGCTTGCGCTCGGCACGCTCCTTCCGCTTGCGGTGCTTGGCGATGCCGGCCGCCTCCTCGATGAAGCGGCGGCGGTCCTCGGGGCGGGCGGAGAGGACCTGCTCCAGCTCGCCCTGGGAGACGATCGTGTGCAGCGCTCGCCCGATCCCGCTCTCGGCGAGGAGCTCCTGCACGTCGAGGAGGCGGACGACCTGCCCCCCGATCCGGTACTCCGACTCCCCGGAGCGGAAGATGGTCCGGCTGATCTCGATCTCCGACATCGGCACCGGGATCAGCCCGGCCGAGTTGTCGATCACCAGCCGCACCTCCGCCATCCCGAGCGGGGGGCGGACGGGACTGCCGGCGAAGATCACGTCGGCCATCTGCCCGCCGCGGAGCGCCCGCGGTCCCTGCTCGCCGAGGTTCGACTTACCGCTCCCGTTGGGCCCGACGATCACGCTGATGCCGGGGCTGAACTCGAGGACGGTCTTGTCCGCGAAGCTCTTGAAGCCTCGGATCTGGAGCGAGCGCAGGAACATGCGGCGCGATGCTAGCAGCGCGCGGAGGGCGATTCTGCGTTTCGACCCACGAAGTTCGCTCAGCCCCGGACGCGGAACTCCGTCTCCCCCGCAAGGGGTTCGGGACGGACCTCCACGTGGTCCACCCTCGCCAGCTGGGGTCCGCGACGGCACCAGCCGACCATGGCGTCCACGGCCTCGTCCGCTCCCTCGAAGGCGGCCTCCACCCGCCCGTCGGGGAGGTTGCGGACGAACCCGCCGACGCCGAGGCGACGGGCCTCGGCCGCGCACGTGGCCCGGAAGAACACCCCCTGGACGCGCCCCGATACGATCACGCGCACCCGCTTCACGGGCACGATGTTCCCACCCGAGCCGGGACCGTGGTCCCCGCCTTCGTCCTTGCGTCCATCGGCCGAACGGCCTACGCTGGAGGAGGTTCCACGTTCGGGAGGGGACGATGGTTCGCGTGCGCGCGTTCGCATCCCTCCTCGCCGTGGCGCTCGTGGTAGCGCTCGCCCCCGGGGCGCTCGCCGGGCCGGACCCCCACGGGCACGGCAAGGGCAAGGCCCACGGGCGGCCCACCCCCACCCCCACGATCGAGCCCTCGCTGAGCCCGACGCCCGGGTCCCCCACGCCCTCCACCGCGCCGACCGACGAGCCCACGGCGAGCCGATCACCCGAGGTCACGGCCTCGACCGCGCCCGAGCCGAGCGCGGCGGAGGAGGAGACGCGGGACGACCCGCCCGGGGGTGACAGCGGGACGATCAAGCTCGACCGTCGCCCCTTCGACAGCCACCCCGACAACGAGCCCCACGTCGGTTGTCGGTTCCAGCTCGACTTCGCGGGCTACCCGGAGGGCGGGATCGTCGCCCGCTACGGGTTCTCGCTGTGGCCGCCGACGGGCGACGGGGAGCTCGCGAGCGGCTCCCTCGCCCTGGAGGACGACCCGGCGGGTGGAGCAAGAGACGTCGACGGCGAGGTCGCCGTGGACCTCACGGCACCGATCCTCGCCTCGGGCGTCGATCCCCACCCCGTCCAGGGCTGGCACGTCAAGGTGGTCGTGCGGGCGCCGCACTCGCTCGGCTCCGACGTGAAGCAGAAGGTCTTCTGGGTGCGCGCGTGCGCCCTGCCGACGGTCTCACCGACGGTCTCGCCGACGGTCTCGCCGACGGTGCTGCCGTCCACCGTGACACCGACCGAGACGCCGCCCGGCCCGCTCGCGTTCACGGGCGCGGAGGTGGCGCGTCTGGCCTGGCTCGCGCTCGCCCTCCTCGCGCTCGGCAGCGGCGCGCTCCGGGCCTCGGCGAGGCTGCGGCGCTCGGCCTGAGGAGGCGACGGCCCTCGACCGGAACGGGGTAGCATGCGGCCATGGCCAGGTACGACGAACGCACCGCGCTGGTCGTCGTCGACGTGCAGAACGACTTCGCCCATCCCTCGGGCTCCCTCTACGTGCGGGGCGGCGAGGAGGTCGTGCCGCTGATCGACCGGGAGATCGAGGCCGCGCTCGCCACGGGCGCCCTCGTGGTCTACACGCAGGACTGGCATCCGCCCTCCACGCCGCACTTCCAGAAGGACGGCGGGATCTGGCCGGTCCACTGCGTGCAGGACACCTGGGGCGCGGCCTTCCATCCCGATCTGCGCGTCGAGGGCCCGGTGGTTCGCAAGGGCGCCGACGGGCGCGACGGCTACTCGGGGTTCAGCGTCCGCGATCCCCGCAGCGGCGAGACCGAAGCCACCGAGCTCGAGCGGATCCTGCGCGAGCGGGGCGTGGAGCGGCTGGTCGTCTGCGGGCTCGCCACCGACTACTGCGTGCTCGAGACCGTCCTGGACGCTCGGCGCCTCGGCTTCCCCACGACGGTCCTGCGCGAGGCGATCCGCGCCGTGGACCTTCAACCGGGCGACGGGGAGCGTGCGCTCGAGCGGATGCGCGAGGCCGGCGCCGAGATCGCCTGAGCGTCGGTCGGCGTGCCGGCGGGTCGCCATCGCCTCGGGCTCGCGGCATCAGCTCTGGCACTGGGGGCAGAAGTACGAGGTACGACCGGCCACCTTGACGCTCTCGATCGGGGTCCGGCACCGTCGACAGGGCTGGCCGGCCCGCCCGTAGACCTTCAGCTCGTGCTGGTACTCGCCGGGCTTGCCGAAGAGATCGACGTACGCCTCGTCCTCCAGCGTCGTCCCCCGGTGACGGATCGCGTCTTGGAGGACCTCCTGGAGCGCGCGGTACAGGCGCCGAACCTCCTGGGCGGAGAGGGTGTTCGAGAGCCGGTCGTGCCGGAGACCCGCGGCGAACAGCACCTCGTCGGAGTAGATGTTCCCCAGACCGCTGATGAAGCCCTGGTCCATGAGGAGCGGCTTCAGCTTCGCGGCCCGCGCCGCGAGGGCGGCCGCGAACTGCTGCCAGGTGAACACGTGGTCCAGCGGGTCGATCGCGACGTGCTGCAGCTCCTTGACCTTGCCGAGCTCGTCGGTGGTGGTCACGAACATCTCGCCGAGGGCCCGAGGGTCGATGTAGCGGAGGTCCCCGCCCTGCTGGAAGTCGATGACCACGTGCGTGTGGGGCGGCAAGGCCTGACGCTTGTTGCCCCGCAGGAACCGGCCGCTCATGCCGAAGTGCACGACGAGGACGTCCCCGCCATCGAGGTGCAGGAGGAGGTACTTGCCCCGCCGCTCGGCCTTCGTGAACCGGTGTCCGACGAGCCGGTCCGTGAACTCCTTGCGGCGCGCGTGCCGGCGGATGATACGCATCGCGTTCCGCGAGGGGCGGACCTCGGCTGCCGCGATCCTGCGCCCGACGACGTCCTTCTCCAGGTCCCGGCGCATCACTTCGACTTCGGGAAGCTCCACGGGTCCTCCCTCGCTCAGCCCTCGGCCTGACGCTCGGACAGACGCCGGTAGGCCTCGTGCGCCGCCTGCTGCTCGGCCTCCTTCTTCGAGCGCCCCCTCCCGGTCCCCAGCGCCTCGCCGGCCAGGTAGACCGTGGCCGTGAACTCCTTCTCGTGGTCCGGCCCGCGCTCGGAGATCTGGTACTCCGGCAGCGTCCGGAGCTCCGAGGCGGCGAGCTCCTGCAGGATCGTCTTGTAGTCGCGCTCGCCCTCCCCCCGGACGTACGCCACCATCCGGGGGCGGAAGAGCCGCTCGATCAGGCGGCGGGCGGTCTCGAGCCCGCGGTCGAGGTAGATCGCGCCGAGGAGCGCCTCGAGCACGTCGGCGAGGATGCTCGCCTTGTCGCGCCCGCCGCTCATCTCCTCGCCCTTGCCGAGGAGGACGAACCGCCCGAGGCCGAGGTCCCGGGCGACCTCGGCCAGGGCGCCCATGTTCACGATGGCGGCGCGGAGCTTCGCGAGCTCCCCCTCGCTCATCTCGGGGAACTCCCGGTAGGCCATGTCGGTCACCACGAGGCCGAGCACGGCGTCGCCGAGGAACTCGAGCCGCTCGTTGTTGACGTCGAGCCCCTGCTCGAACGCGTAGGACCGGTGCGTCAGGGCCACCCGGCAGAGCGAGCGGTCGCGGAACCGCACGCCGAGGGCCCGGTCGATCTCCCGCAGGTCCGCGCCGGCGCCGGGGCTCACGCGCTCACTCGACCTCGACGGCCTGGCGCCCGGCGTAGTAGCCGCAGTTCGGGCACACGCGGTGCGGCAGCTTCGGCTGGTGGCACTGCGGGCACTCGGAGTAGGTCGGCGGCTGCGCCTTCCAGTTGGCCTTCCGCTTGTGGCTGCGGGAATGGGTCTGTCTGCGCTTGGGGACCGGCATCGTCGCTCCTTCCTCTCTCGGGTCTGGTGTCGGGGCCGGTTCAGGTCTCGCGGGCCTCGCGCCGGTCGAGGTCGAGCCTCGCGAGGGGGGCCCAGCGGGGGTCGACCGGCTCGGCGCAGGAGCACTCGCCGAGGTTGCGGTCGCCGCCGCAGCGCTCGCACAGCCCGAGGCAGTCGGGACGGCAGAGCGGCGAGAACGGCATCGACAGGATCACGGCGTCCCGGATGATGGGCTCGGGGTCGAGGAGCAGGTCGGGTCCGAGGACGTAGTCGTCCTCCGGACCCGGGTCGCGGACGAACAGGTCGCCCACCGTGACGTCGAAGGGCCGCTCGAAGCCGACGAGGCAGCGCGCGCAGCGGAACGCCATGCGTCCCCCGACGTGCCCCGTCACGTAGATCCCCTCCACCACGCTCTCCAGCACGAGCTCGCCGCGGAGCGGCGCCTCGGCCGGCACCTCCGCGAGCTCCGTGGCGAGGCCGGCCACGGCCTCCTCCACCCGCACCGTGCGCGACGTGCCGGGATGCTCGACGAGGTCGCGGACGTCGATGACGTGCATCTCAGCTCTCCTCCTCGGGGAAGGCGACCTCGGGCCCGATCTCGGGGTTCACCGCGGGGGCGCTCGCGCGGAGCTTCTCCCGGCCCGCCCGCACCTGGTCGATCGTCCGCGTCACCTGCTCGTTCGTGGCGAGCAGCTCCTCGGTGATGCGGGCCAGGGCCGCCTCGAACTGCGCCAGCTTGGCGTCGATGTAGTCCTCGGCCTCCAGCTTCATCCGCCGGGCCTCCTCGGCCGCCTCGTTCCGGATCCGCTCCGCCTCGGCGAGGGCCCGCTGGACGACCTCCTCGCGTTGAGCCATCCGGAGCTGCTCCCGCCGGGCCTCCTCGACGATCGCCTCCGCGTCCCGCCGGGCCTTCGCGAGCAGCTCCTCGCGGTCCTTGACGACCCACCGAGCCTGCTTGATCTCCTCCGGGAAGACCTGCTTCATCTCCTCCAGCATCGCGAGGACCTCCTCGCGGTTCACGAGCGCGCTGGAGGACAGCGGCATCGACTTGGCCTCCCGGATCAGGTCCTCGAGCTGCTGGATGCGGGCGGCGAGGTCCATCAGGCGCCTCCCCCCAAGCGCTCCCGGAGCCGCTCCGGCACCCCCGGCGGGACCAGGGCGCTCACGTCCCCGCCGAACCGGGCGACCTCCTTGACGAGCGAGGAGGACAGGAACGACCACTCCGGGCTCGTGGTCATGAACAGCGTCTCGACCCCCGCCAGGGCCCGGTTCATCTGGGCCATCTGGATCTCGGCCTCGAAGTCCGTCACCGCCCGCAGGCCCTTGACGACGACGTCGGCCCCGACCTGCCGGGCCGCGTCCACGAGCAGTCCGGAGAACGCCGCGACCTGCACGTTCGGGAGACCGGCGGTGGCCTCCTTCAGGATCTGGACCCGCTCCTCGGCCGTGAACAGGGGCCGCTTGGCGGGGTTGTCCAGCACCCCGACGACCACGGCGTCGAAGCGCCGGGCCGCTCGCTCGATGATGTCGAGATGACCGTTCGTCGCGGGATCGAAGGTCCCGGGACACAGGGCGGTCAGGCCCATCGGCTACGCCTCCCGCATGAGCATCACCAGGGTGTCGCCGTAGGCAAGGCGCCTGGCAGGGGCCCAGTGTAGCGGAACCACAGGCATGGAACTCCCCTTCCGGCGGGTGAGGACCACCGTGGAGCCGGGGGCGAGCCATCCCCCGACGAGCTCGGTGAGGACCGCCTCGAGCTCGGCCGCGGACAGGTCGTAGGGCGGGTCGGCCAGCACGAGGTCGAACGGGGCCCCCGGGCGGTCGGGTCGGGCGAGGAACCGCCGGACCTCGGCGGCGACCACCGTTCCCCGCTCGGCGAGCCGGGCCCGCTCCAGGTTCTCCCGGATGGTCCGGACGGCCTCCCGCGCCCGCTCCACGAACACCGCCGCCTCCGCCCCCCGGGAGAGGGCCTCGATGCCGAGGGCCCCCGTTCCGGCGTACAGGTCGAGGACGCGGGCGCCGACCACCCGATCCCCGAGGCTCGCGAACAGCCCCTCCCGCGCCCGGTCCGAGAGCGGCCGGCCCCCCCGGGGGACGGGCGCGAGACGGGTGCCCTTCGCGGAGCCGGCCACGATGCGCACGTCGCCACTGTAGGACCGCGAGCGGGAGCGGGCCGTCAGACGAGGCCGGTGCGGCTGGCGTGCTGGACGAGCTCCGCCCGGGAGCGCGCGCCCAGCTTGCGCATCAGGCTCGCCCGGTGATTCTCCACGGTCCGGACCGAGAGGAACAGGAGCCTCGCGATCTCGGCGTTGGTGTGGCCGAGGGCGATGAGGCGGAGGACCTCCCGCTCGCGGTCCGAGAGGTCGGCCGCCGCGCCGGCCCGCGCCCGGCCGGGCGCCTCCCGCCATCGGGCGAGGGCCACCCCCAGGGCGGGCTGGAGGTACTCGTGCCCCGAGGCCACGGCCCGCACCGCGTCCACGAGCTCGTTCCCCGCCGCCTCCGTCATCAGGTCCCCCCTCGCCCCCGACGTGAGGCAGAGCTGGACGTCGGCGGGGTTGTCGATCATCGAGAGCACGAGGATCGCCGCGCGCCCGAAGCGCTCGCGCAGGCGCCGCACGACCTCGGCTCCACGCTCGTCCGGCAGCACGAGGTCGGCGACGACGACGTCCGGCTCCACCTCGGCCGCCAGGGCCTCGCCCACGCTCGCCGCCTCGGCCACGACCCGGATGTCCGGCTGCCGTTCGAGCAGGGCCCGGAGCCCTTCGCGGACGATGTTGTGATCGTCCATGAGCATCACAGAGATCGTGCGCTCGGTCATCCGATCGGCACCTCCAGGCGCACCGTCGTCCCCGCCCCCGGCTCGGACTCGATCGTGAAGCTCCCCTCGATCAGCTCGGCGCGCTCCCGCATCCCTCGGAGCCCGAAGCCGCCGGCGAGCTCCGGCATCTCGCGCCGCTCCACCTCCGCCACGTCGAACCCGCGCCCATCGTCCTCGACGACCACGCTCAGCCTACCCCCACGCAGCCCCACGATGACGGAGATCGCGGAGGCCTTCGCGTGCTTGACGGCGTTGTTGAGTGCCTCCTGCACGATGCGGAAGACCACCGTCTCCACGTCCTCGGGGATGTGGCGTCCACCGGTCTCGTCGAGCACGTCGATCCGGGTCTCCCCCCGGCCGCGGAGGTTCTCGGCGAGGTGCTCGATGGCCGGCACGAGTCCGAGCCGCTCCAGGTCCGGCGGGCGCAGGCTCCACACGAGGGCTCGGCTCTCGGCGATCGCCCGCTGGATCAGCTCCTTCACCCGCTCCGCGCGTGCGCGGTGCTCCTCCGGCACCACCTCGTCCAGGTCTGCGGCGAAGAGCGCGATGGAGGTGAGGATCTGGCCGATCCCGTCGTGGATCTCGAGCGCGATCCGCTGGCGCTCCTCCTCCTGGGCGCGCACGAGCCGACGGGCCAGGCGCAGGCGCTCCTCCGCCAATCGCTCCAGCCTGCGGGCCTGCTCCTCCAGGTCCTGCTGGACGAGCACGAGGTCGGTCACGTCGCGGGCGATCCCCTCCACGGCGACGGGCCCCCCGCGATCGTCGCGGATCGCGCGGAGGCGGCAGTCCATCCAGATCACCCTCCCGTCCTTGCGGGTGACCCGGATCCTCACGTTCCTCACATCACCGCCGAGGATCGACTCCAGCAGGGGGCGGTCATCGGGATGGACCATGCGCATCCGGAGATCGGGGTCCGCGTAGTGTTCCTCGGGCGTGTAGCCCGTGATCTCGGTCGCGGAGGGGCTCACGTACTCGAAACCGCGGGGCTCGATGAGCCGGTACCGATAGATGAGGTCGGTGGCGTTCTCGGCGAGCTGGCGGAACCGCTGCTCGCTCTCCCGCAGCTCCCGCTCGGCCGCCGCCAGCTGCGCCCGCTGGACGGCCCGGGTCATGGCGCCCACGATGGCGGTGGGCAGGCGCACGAGGTGGTTCTTCAGCACGTAGTCGTCGAGGC
>SIRV01000200.1 GCA_004366195.1 Actinomycetota bacterium | reverse complement strand
CGAGATCGCCCCCCCGTCCGAACCGGTAGGTGCCGGCGAGGCCCTCGAACGAGCGCACACCGGCCAGGAACTCGACCAGCGAGCGCCGATCCATCGCCCCGTCGCGGAACGCCGCGAGCAGCAACCCCGCCGGGTCCCCGCCCTCCACCGCGCAGGGGCCCGGCGGCGGTACGAACTCGGCCTGCTGGGGCCGGATGAAGCGCTGTCGGGCGAGGGCCGTCGAGGTCAGGACGTCCACGCAGGCGCCGACCGCGAGGACCCCCTCGGCGGCGCCCCCCGCCGCCTCGAGGAAGCCGGGGTCCCGGATCCGTCCCGTGCCGACGAACGCCGGGCGCTCCTCGCCCGCCTCGACGAGCCGCCGACGCAGGGCCGCACCCAGCGCCCCCTCACCGGCCCACACGACGACCCCACAGGCGGCGGTCCGGATCTCCTCCACCACCGCCGCCAGCTCCGCCTCGTCCACGACGCCGCGGAACGCTACGGGGCGTCCCGCGGTCCGCAACGCCGCCGCGAGCAGCCTGCCTGCCGGAACGCCCGACTCCTCGAGCACGCAGAGCCCTCGGCCGACCCCTCGCAGACCACCGACGAGCCGTCCGAGCGCCCTTCCCTCGGCCCGCTGATCCGGGACCAGGCGCCGCCAGCCCGGCCACCCCCGGTTCCCGAGGTCGACCCCCGACCCCGACAGCGAGATCCACGGCACGCCGGCGGCGCTCAGCGCATCGCCCAGCGCCGCCTGCCAGGGCAGGCCGGGGGCGGCGATGGCCGCCACGACCCCCGGGTCCCGGGCGAGCTCGGCGGCGGCCTCGAGCGTCCCGGGCACGTCCCCGCCCGTGTCCACCACCCGGAGCTCGACCTCGACCGGCAGGTCGCCCACGATCTCGGCGGTGGCGACGGCGAGCTTCGCCCCTTGGAAGGCTGGCGCGATCCGGTCCCCCGGCGCCTCGAGCTCGGCCGCCTCGATGTAGGCGATGGTGATCCTCGGCCGTGTCGTTCCGCTCGGCGAGGGCGACGGGGACGGGGGAGACGCCGCCGAGGTGGCCGTCGGCGGGCTCGGCGGCGTCGGCTCCGCGGCGGCGGTGCACGCGCCCACCCCCAGGGCGAGCGCGAGCAGGCCCGTCGCCCACCGCCTCGTCATCGCTCTGCGCGCACCTCCGCTCTGGGACGTGCGCCAGTCTAGGAGGCGCGAACCCCGGATCGCCGCCCTACACTGGGGACGCCGCCGGGGTGATGGAACCGGTAGACATGGTCGCCTCAAAAGCGACTGCGCGCGAGCGCGTGCGGGTTCGAGTCCCGCCCCCGGCACTCAGACCACGAGCGATTCGGTGACGAGCTCACCGCGCGTGAACCGCTCGAGCGCGAGCGCGGAGACGTCCACCGTCCGCGCCGCGCCATCCACGATCATCTCGGCGAGGAGCTTGCCCACCACCGGCCCGTGCTGGAACCCGTGACCGCTGAAGCCGTTCGCGAGGTACAGGCCCTCCACGCCAGCGACGGGGCCGAGGATGGGATGTCGGTCCGGCGTCATCTCGTAGAGGCCCACCCAGATCCGCTCCAGCCCGGCCTCGGCGAGCGGGGGGAAGACCCGGACGGCCGTCGGCACCAGCTCCTCGGCCACGAACCGCTCGTCCGGGGTGCGGTCGAAGGACGTCCGCTCCCGCGAGGAGCCCATCCCCATCAGGACCCCCGGCCCCTCCCGGTGGAGGTAGAAGCTCGTCGCGGCGTCGATCACCAGGGTCCGCCGAGCCGGGACGCCGGGGAACGGGCCGGTCGTCACGACGTGGCGCGGGATGGGCTCGAGCGGCAGCTCCACCGCGGCCGTGCGCGCGAGGAGCCCCGCCCAGGGCCCCGCGGCGTTCACGACCGTCCGCGTCTCCACCCAACCGCTGGAGGTCTCGACCCCTTGCACCCGATCGCCCCTGACCGCGATGGCGCGGACCTCCACCCCCGTTCGGATCTCGGCCCCCGCGCGTCGCGCGAGCGTCGCGTACCCGTACGTCAGGCCCGAGGGATCGGCGATCCCGTCCTCGGGACCGAAGGTGGCGCCGACCAGCCCCTCGAGCGAGATCCCGGGGACCAGGCGGGCCGCCTCCTCGGGGGAGAGCACCTCGACCGTCACCCCGAGGGCGCGCTGCCGCTCCACCGTGGCGAGGGAGCGCGCCCACGCCGTCGCGTCCCGGACGAGGAACAGGTAGCCCTCCTGCCACACGTCGAGGGGCAGGCCGTGCTCCTCGGAGAACCGCAGGATCATCGGCACGCTCGCCTGGGACAGGCGCACGTTCACCTCGCTCGCGAACTGGTACCGGAAGCCGCCGGCGCAGGCCCCGGTCGACCCGGTCGCCAGGCGCTCGGCCCGCTCGAGGAGGAGCACCCGGCCGGCACCGGCCACGGCCAGGTGGTAGGCGGCGCTCGCCCCCACGATGCCGCCGCCCACCACCACGACGTCGGCGGTCCCCCTAGAGCTCGCCGAGGTACGCCTCCCGCATCAGGGGGTTGTTCAGGAGGTTCTCGGCCGTGTCCGCCAGCACGATCTGCCCGGTCTGCAAAACGTACCCGCGATCGGCGATGGAGAGGGCCATGTTCGCGTTCTGCTCGACGACGAACACCGTCCGACCGAGACCCCGGATGGTGCGGATGATCTCGAAGACCTGCTCCACGAGGACCGGCGCGAGGCCCATCGAGGGCTCGTCCATCAGCAGCACCTTCGGGTCGGCCATGAGGGCCCGGCCCATGGCCACCATCTGCTGCTCGCCCCCGGAGAGGGTCCCGGCCTTCTGCTTCAGGCGTTCCCGGACACGGGGGAAGAGCTCCAGCACCCGCTCGAGGTCCTCCGCCACCTTGCGCCGATCGGTGCGGAGGTACGCGCCGAGCTCCAGGTTCTCCAGCACCGTCATGTCGGGGAACAGCCGTCGGTTCTCCGGGACCATGGAGACGCCTCGCCGCACGATCTCCCTCGTCGGCAGGCCGCTCACCACCTCGCCGTCGAGGAGCACCTCCCCCTGGGAAGGGGTCACGTACCCGAGGATGGTCTTCAGCGTCGTCGTCTTCCCGCTGGCGTTGCCGCCGAGCAGGCAGACCATCTCCCCCGGGTAGATCTCGACGTTCACGTCGCGCAGGACCGAGACGAGCCCGTAGTGCGTGAACACCCCGCGGAGCTCGAGCACAGGTCGGCGGTCCTCCACCGCTACCCCACCGCCCGCCTGCCGAGGTAGGCCTCGATCACCTGGGGGTCGTGGGCGACCGCCTCGTAGGTCCCCTGCGCGATCACCCGCCCGTAGTCGCAGGCGATCACGCGGTCGGACACGCCCTTGACGACCCGCATGTCGTGCTCGATCACCACGACGGTCAGGCCGAGCTCGTCGCGCATCCGGACGATGTGGTCCCGCATCTCCAGGGTCTCGCGGGGGTTCATGCCCGCCGTGGGCTCGTCGAGGAGGATGAGCCGTGGCTCCGTAGCGAGGGCTCGGGCGATCTCCAAGCGCCGCCGGTTCGCGTACGAGAGCACGAACGCCGGCTGCTCCTGCCGGTACCCGGCGAGCCGCGGGCCGAAGAAGGCGAGCGATCGTCGGGCGACCTCCCGGATCCGCTCCTCCTCGCGGCGCGTCGACGGTGGGCGCACGATGGCGCCGAAGACCCCCGAGCGCGTGCGGCAGTGCTGGCCGACCATCGCGTTCTCCAGCACGGTCATGTTGGCGAACAGGTGCACGGTCTGGAAGGTGCGAGCGATGCCGAGCTTGGTGATCTGGTGGGGTCGGAGGCCGACGATGCTCCGGCCGTCGAAGCGCACGTCGCCCTCGTCCGGCGGGTACAGGCCGGTCACGACGTTGAACAGCGTGCTCTTGCCCGCGCCGTTCGGGCCGATCACGCTCACGATCTCGCCCTCCTCGACGTGGAGCTCGAGCCCATCGAGGGCGGCGAGCCCGCCGAAGCGCTTCACGACCCCGGAGACCTCGAGCAGCCGGCTCACGGCGCGGCCTCCGCCGCCTCCTCGGCCGCCTCGCGCTCCTGCCTGGCCGCGAAGATCTGCTGCCAGGCGTCCTGGGTCCGCTCCTCCTCCCGGAGCTCCCGCATGCGCCTGACGTTGGGGATCAGCCCCTGCGGACGGAGGATCATGATCGCGACGAGGACGGCGCCGTAGATCAGGAACCGGAACTCCTCGAGCTGGCTGAGGAGCCCCGGGAGGGCGAGCAACACGAGGGCGCCGAGCACCACCCCCGGGACGCTCCCCAACCCGCCGAGGATCACCACGGCGAGCACGGTGATGGACTGGATGATCTCGAAGCTCCCCGGCTGCACGGTGCCCACCTTCACCGCGAACAGCGCCCCGCCGAGCGCTCCGATCGCCCCGCCGATGGCGAAGCCGAGCATCTTGTAGCGGCCGGTCGGCACGCCCATCGCGTCGGCGACCTGCTCGTCCTCGCGCATCGCGTTCCAGGCTCGGCCGACGCGCGACCACGCGAGGCGCCAGGAGACGAAGACGGCGAGCACGCAGAAGGCCAGCACGAGGTAGTAGAAGCGCTCGGCGCTGCGGAACTCCAGGCCCAGCAGCGGCGCCTTCGTGACGTCGCGCAGGCCCTGGGGCCCCCCGGTGATCGGCTGGAGCCAGCTCGAGGTGGCGAGGATGACGGCGATCTGGGCGAACGCGAGCGTCACGATCGCCAGGTAGTCGCCCCGCAGGCGCAGCACCGGCGCCGCCACCAGCGCCCCCACCGCGGCCCCGATCGCGACCACCAGCACCAGCGCGAGGTAGAAGTTCAGGTCCGCCGAGAACCGCGGCGCCACCAGGCCGAACGCCGTCACCAGGTTCGCGCCGGTGAGCAGGGCGACGGCGTAGGCGCCGATCAGGAAGAACGCGCTGAAGCCGAGGTGCAGCATCCCGGCGTAGCCGGTCACGATGTTCAGACCGAGGGCGAGGAGGAGGAACACGCCGACCGTCCCCATGATCTCCGACACGATTGACCCCGCGAGCTGGGGCAGGGCCGCGGCCAGGACCACGGCGATCGTCACGAGAGCGGTCCGTCGCCACCCGCGCACCTCCGGTCGACCTTCCGCCGCCGGAGCGAGCGCCCGTCGTTCCCGGCGATCGAGCACGTAGGCCGCCGCGGCGGTGGCCACGACGAGCACGACGACGGCGCCCGTCCACGTCAGGCCGCGGGTGGCGCGGCTGTAGAGCCAGTCCCGCTCCAGCCGGAGCTCGTCCAGCATGAACGGGACGATGCGCTGGAGCATCGCGAGGGTCACGACGGTGAGGAGCCCGACCTCCACCGGACGGCGCAGGCCGTGGCGGATCGCGCGCCAGATCCCTCCCGCCGCCCCGAGGGCGGCGCCGCCGACCACCAGGATCGCCGCGCCGGCCGCCGCGCCCCGCCCGAAGGTGAGCGTCTCCACGAGCGCCGGCGAGACCGCCACGAACACCGGCCGGATCCGCTCCACGCCGATGGCCTCCACCAGCGCGAGACCGACCGACCCCACCGCACCGACGAGCGCGCCGGCCACCGCCCCGAGCGCGAGAGCCACTCCCGGACCGGGCTGCTCGACCCGCCCGCCGATGACGCGGGGCCGCACGGCGAAGAAGGAGGCCGCGAACGGCGGCAGCACCAGGAGGAGCCGTCCCCGCGTCACCTGGGACCCCACCAGGCGGAGCTCCTCGAACTTCACCAGCATCCCGACCAGCGCGAGGTAGACGAGCACGGCGCCGCCGACGAGCCCCGCCCGCGCTCCGGGTCGCAGCGCGCCGCGCATCTCAGACCTTCTCCGCCTCGCCGGTGCCGAGGATGCCGCCCGGCCGGAACAGGAGGACGAGGATGAGGATCAGGAACGTGACCACGTCCTTCAGCTGGAACGGGGACGGGACGTGGATGCCGGTGAGCAGGAGCGCCGGCCCGACCGACTGCAGCACGCCGATGATCAGGCCCCCGACGGCGGCGCCGGCGATGCTGCCGATCCCGCCGAGGACCGCGGCGGTGAACGCCGTGATCCCGGGAGCGAACCCCATGAAGTACGAGATGTTCCCGAAGGTCAGCGCGAACAGGACGCCGGCGATCCCCGCGAGCATCCCCCCGACCACGAACGTGGTCACGATGACCCGGTCCACGTCGATCCCCATGAGGCTCGCGATCTCCTGGTCCTGGGCGGCGGCGCGCATGGCCTTGCCGGTCTTCGTCCTCGCCACCACGAGGGTGAGGGCAATCAGCGCCACGCCGGCCACCACGAGGACGATCACCTGCACCCGTTGGACGGGGATCCCCAGGATGCTCCACGTTCCCTCCAGGACCCTCGGCTTGGGATACCCGCGCGTCTGCGCCCCGAAGAGCCCGCGGAACGTGTTCTGCAGGAAGAGGGACGCCCCGATCGCGGTGATCAGCGGGACCAGGCGTGGGGCGCCGCGCAACGGGCGGTACGCGATCCGCTCCAGCAGCACCGCCACCGTGACCGAGACGGCCATGGCGATCAGCACGAGGAGGAGCACCGCGAGGAGCGGCCGACGGTCGAGGAAGCCGCTCTCCTTCCAGGCGTCCGCGAAGAAGAACGAGCCGAAGGCGCCGGCCATGAACACCTCGCCGTGGGCGAAGTTGATCATCCGGAGGATCCCGTAGACGAGCGTGTAGCCGAGGGCGATGAGCGCGTAGACGGCCCCCTGGGCGATCCCGAGCACGAGGAAGTCCCGCCACGCGGAGCCCGAGTAGCGCGCGCCCGCCGGCAGCGTGAGCGTCCGGTACGAACCGTAGGCGACGGCGGCGCCGACGCCGAGCGACAGCGCGGTGAGCACGATCCGTCGGGTCGGGAGCCGTTCGACCCGACCGAGCCGTCGGACGGTCGTCGCCTCCTCCGACATGCCGGGAAGCCTAGCCCATCACCCCATACGCAGGTGCGGGGTGAGCGGACCGATCCACCCACCCCGCACCGAGCGCTCCGCCGTCGGCCTTACCCGACCTCCTCCAGGCTCAGCGTCTGGCTGAACACCGGCTTGGCCTTGGGGTCGAGGAACGGCACGTCCGGCACCTGATAGATGCCGATCGTGACCTCCGTCGCGCAGTCCCCCGTCGCGTTGCACGTGATCGTGCCGATGATCCCCTGGTACCCGCTGGTCGCGAGCACCGCGTCCTTCAGGGCGGTCCTCGGGATCGAGATGGAGCCGTCGCCGTTGTCGATCGCCACCTGCTCGATGGCCCGGGCCAGGATGTTGAAGGCGTCGAAGGCGTGCGCGTGGAACGCGGCCGTCGGGTCCTTGCCCACGAGCTCCTCGTAGGCCGGCAGGAACTCGTTCTGGTAGAAGTCGCCCTGCTGGAAGGCCGAGGTGTCGGGCTGCGAGATGTACGCGCCGTCCGCCGCGTCCCCCGCCGTGTCCGTGTACGAGGGATCGGCGCAGCCGTCCGAGCCGATCAGGGCGGTGTCCTTCAGCCCCGGCACGTCCGCCGCCTGCTTCGTGATGAGCGCGCAGGCGGGGTTGAAGTCGGGGAAGTACAGCACGTCCGGCGACTGCTGCCCGATCGAGGTGAGCAGCGGCTTGAAGTCGGTGTCGCTGCTCTGGATCGCCTCGGCCGCCGTGATCGTGCCGCCCTTGGACTCGAACACCTGGCGGAAGACCGCGGCGAGGGCGTCCGCGTAGGGGCTCTCGTCGTTGATGGTCGCCGCCGTGCGCGCCCCGAGCTCGTCGTAGGCGAAGTTCGCCACGATGGCGCCCTGGATCTTGTCGTTGTGCGCCGTGCGCGCGTACCAGCCCGTCCAGACCCCCTCGGCCGTCAGGTTGGGGTTCGTGTTCGAGGGCGAGATCAGCATGATGCCCTTGTCGGCGAGGATCTGGTCGGCCACGCCGAGGGCCGCGCTCGAGCAGCTCGTCCCGATCACCGCGAGCATCTGGGGGTCGGCGGCGAGCTTCGTGGCCCCGGCCTGCCCACCCTCGGCGGAGCATCCGTCGTCCTCGTTCACGAGCTGCACGTCGTGCCCGGCGATCTGCCCGGGGTTCCCGTCGAACGCGCCGTCCAGGTAGTCGACGGCGAGCTCCACCCCGTACTGGCTGTCGAGCCCCAGGAACGCGACGGCCCCCGAGATCGCGAGGAGGGTGCCGATCGTGATGGGCTCGCCCGCCCCGACCTCGACGCAGCCGAACGGGTCGGCCTCGCAGTCGGCCGCTCCGCCCGTCGTCGTGCCGCCGGTCGGCCCCGTCTGCCCTCCGCCGCCCCCCTCGGCGCATGCCGCCCCCACCAGGGCGAGGGCGCCGACCAGGGCGACGAGCGCGAACCGCGTGCGCTTCCTCATGTACCCCCCTTCCCGGTGGACCCGAGGTCCGCCTCCCGGAGACCGTTCGGGACGGCGGTGCCTCTCCCACCCCCATCCGTATAGCGCGTGTAGATAACACATCCCGGCCCGACGGGCTACCCAAGCAGATCGGCGCACGGAGGTGGCCGGGCGCCGATCAGCGGGGCACGGCGTCGCGGAAGGCCCGCGCGAGCCGCAACGCACCGGCCGGGTCCTCCGCCAGGAGACGCCGCACGATGGCGCTGCCCACGGTGGCGCCGTCGGCGGAGGCGCACGCCGCCGCAGCCTGCTCGGGCGTCCCGATGCCCACCCCCACGAGGAGCGGGACGTCGGTGAGGGGACGGAGCGCCGCGACCACCTCCTCGGCCGTGCCGGCGAGCTCCTCGCGCTCGCCGGTCACCCCGTACGTGCTCACGCAGTAGACGAAGCCCCGCGCCGCCGCCGCGATCTCCCGGAACCGCTCCGGGCTCGAGCCGGGGGCCGCGAGGAACACCGCCGCGACCCCCCGGGCGAGGCAGCGCTCGCGCCATCCCGCGGCCTCGTCTACCGGGAGATCGGGGACGATCACGCCCGCGACCCCGGCCGCCACCGCCTCCTCGAGGAACCGCTCCTCGCCGAGGCGCAACACCGGGTTGTAGTACGTCATCAGCACGACCGGGAGGTCGAGGCCGGCCTCGGCCACCGTCGCCACGACCTCCAGGGGCCGCGCCCCGGCCTCGAGCGCCCGGCGCGAGGCCTCCTGGATCACCCCGCCGTCCATCACCGGGTCGGAGAAGGGGATCCCCACCTCGATCGCGTCGGCGCCGGCCTCCGCGAGGCCGCGGAGCAGGTCCGGGGTCACACCCGGCAGGCCGCCGGTCACGTAGGGGACGAACGCGCGCCCCCCGGCCTCGCGCCGGGCGCGCAGGACCGCCTCGAGATCAGGCACCGGCACCCTCCGCGGCCGCCAGCGCCCGCCGCACGGTCTCCAGGTCCTTGTCGCCCCGGCCGGAGAGGCAGACCAGCACCCGCGAGCCCTCCGGCAGCGGCCGTCGGAGGAGCCACCCGATGGCGTGGGCCGGCTCCAGCGCCGGGAGGATCCCCTCCAGCGTGGCGAGGGCGCGGAACCCCTCGAGCGCCTCGCGGTCGGTCGCCGCCTCGTACCGGGCGAGCCCGGCGTCCTTCAGGTAGCTGTGCTCCGGCCCCACGCCCGGGTAGTCGAGCCCCGCCGAGATGGAGTGGGTGGCCGCCACCTGCCCGTCGGCGTCCTGGAGCAGGTACGAGTAGGCGCCGTGCAGGACCCCCGGCTCGCCGAGGGTCAGCGAGCGGCAGTGCTCCCCGACCCCGGCTCCCCGCCCGCCGGCCTCGATCCCGTAGAGGGTCACCCCCGGCGCGCCGATGAAGGCCGCGAACGTCCCGATCGCGTTGCTGCCTCCGCCGACGCAGGCCACGACGGCGTCGGGGTCCCGCCCCTCGGCCTCGCGGAACTGCTCGCGCGCCTCGTCGCCGATGACCCGCTGGAGGTCGCGGACCAGGGCCGGGAACGGGCTCGGCCCCGCCGCCGTGCCGAACACGTAGTGGGTGTGGCGCACGGTGGCCGCCCAGTCCCGCATCGCCTCGTTGATCGCCTCCTTCAGCGTCCGCTGCCCGGCCGTGACCGGGATCACCTCGGCGCCGAGCAGGCGCATGCGCTCCACGTTCGGCGCCTGGCGGTGCGTGTCCTCCTCGCCCATGTACACCACGCAGGGCAGGCCGAACAGCGCGGCCGCCGTCGCCGTGGCGACCCCGTGCTGCCCCGCCCCCGTCTCGGCGATCACGCGGGACTTGCCGAGGCGCTTGGCGAGCAGCACCTGGCCGAGGGTGTTGTTGATCTTGTGAGCCCCCGTGTGGTTCAGGTCCTCCCGCTTCAGGTAGATCCGGTACCCGAGCGCGTCCGAGAGGCGCGCCGCGTACGTGAGCGGCGAGGGCCGTCCGACGTAGTCGCGGAGCAGCGCGTCCAGCTCGCCCCGGAAGCCGGGGTCCTCGCGGAGCTCGGCCCAGGCCGCGGCGAGCTCGTCGAGGGCCGGGATCAGCACCTCCGGCACGTAGCGCCCGCCGTAGAGCCCGAAGCGGCCGCGGGCATCCGGCAGCGCGGGGCGCGCCGTCACGCCGCCCCCCGCAGCTCGCGCAGGGTCGCCGCCGGGTCCGGCGCCCGCATCAGCGCCTCCCCGACGAGGACCGCCCGGGCCCCCGCCGCCGTCGCCCGCTCGACCTGTGCGCGGGTCGAGATCCCGCTCTCGGCCACGGCGATCCGGCCGGCGGGGACCCGGGCGAGGAGCTCCAGCGCGCCCTCCGGGTCGACCTCCAGGGTCTCGAGGTCCCGCGCGTTCACCCCGACGACCTCGGCGCCGGCTTCGAGCGCGGCCTCCAGCTCTGCCTCGGTGTGGACCTCGACGAGCGCGTCGAGCCCGAGGTCCCGAGCCGTCGCCACCATCGCCGCGAGCTCGGAGCGGGAGAGCGCCGCGACGATCAGCAGCACGGCGTCCGCGCCGCCGACGCGGGCCTCGAGCACCTGGTCGGGGTGGACGAGGAAGTCCTTGCGGAGCACCGGCACCGAGACCGCCAGGTGCACCGCCCGGAGGTCGGCGAGGGACCCGCCGAAGTGCCGGGGCTCGGTGAGCACGGAGACCGCCGTCGCCCCCGCCGCCTCGTACGCCCGCGCCCGCTCCGCGGCATCGGCGTCGGCGTCGGCGATCGCACCGGCCGAGGGCGACGCTCGCTTCACCTCGGCGATCACCGCGGGGACCGGCGCGGCGCGCAGGGCGGCCGCGAACCCGCGGGCCGGCGGCAGCCCGAGGGCGAGCGCCGCGAGCCGCTCGGCGTCGAGCGGCCGCCGTTCGAGCCGGCGCCGGACCTCCGCGACGTGCTCGCTCAGGAAGCCCATGGGTCCCGGAGTCTACCTGGCGGGGATGTATCCCTCTCGACCGGTCGTACGTCTTCAGGAGCGGCTCCGAAGGATGGAGGTGCGGGATGGAGCGCAACATGGGCACCGTGGACCGGCTGGTGCGAGGGGTGCTCCTCGCCCCCGCGGCGGCGATCGCCGCCTGGGCCGTGGGCATCGGAACGCCGGGCGGGGCGATCCTGCTCGTCGTGGCGGGCATCATGCTCGCGACGGCGCTCGTGGGGTTCTGCCCCCTGTACCGGGTGTTCCGGATCTCCACCGGTCCCACGCAGCGCTGAGGTCGTGGCACCATGGCCCCGTGAACGGGGGAACGGCGACCGGGGGTCTCGAGGCCGAGGGCTTCGAGGCCCTCGTCGCCGAGCACGCTCCGGCCCTGTACCGGTTCGCCCGTCACCTCGTCCGGGATCCCGACGAGGCGGAGGACCTGGTCCAGGAGACGTTCCTCCGCGCCTACCGGGCCCGGCACCGCTTCCGCGGCGACGCCCCCGTGCGGGTGTGGCTCCGGCGGATCCTCCACAACCTCGCGGTGGACCGGGCGCGGCGCGATCGGGAGATCCCCGCCGGGGAGATCGAGGAGCGGTGGATGGACGATGCGTACACCGTCGACGCCGAGGCCGTCGTGGAGCGAGCCGAGCGACGCGAGGAGCTCGAGGACGCCCTCGTCCGGCTCCCCTTCATCTACCGCTCCGCCGTCCTCCTCCACGACGTCGAGGGTTGGACCGTCGAACGGATCGCGGAGACCCTCGGGACCGGGGTGCCGGCGGCCAAGCAGCGTCTGCGCCGCGGTCGCATGATGCTCGTGAGCGCCCTGGCCAGCGGCCACGAGCGGCGGGCGGCGCTCAAGGGCATCCCCCTGCGCTGCTGGGATGCACGACGCAAGGTCTCCGAGTACCTGGACGGCGGTCTCAGCGCATCCGAACGCGCCGCGCTCGAGGCGCACCTCGCGCGGTGCCCGACCTGTCCCCCGCTCTACGCGTGCCTGGCCGGCGTGTGCGAGCGGCTCGGCGG
>SIRV01000199.1 GCA_004366195.1 Actinomycetota bacterium | reverse complement strand
TCGCTAAGGGAACGACCCGGCGCGTCGCCGCGGGGCGCGCGCGCTCCGCGGCCGTCCGCGCCTACCGGGCCAAACAGACCGGTGGCGCGGCGCCGACCCCAGCGCCCGCGGCCCAGCCGGCCGAGCCTCCGGCCCAGCCGGCTCCGGCCCAGCCGGCTCCGGCCCAGCCGGCTCCGGCCCAGCCGACGCCTGCGCCCCGTCCTGCTGCCCCGGCCCCCGTCGCGCCCGCGGCTCCGACCGCGGCGGCCGCCGCCGTCGCGGTCGCGCCGGCCCGCGAGGCGCCGCCGCCCACCGGCAACGTGCCGGAGCCGAAGAAGGGGGCCCCGGAGAAGCACCGCCTCCTCGCGCTCGTGCCCCCCGAGGGCATCCAGCGGGTCGAGCGCGAGCAGGGGGACCGGGTGAACGTCTGGCCCCACCTGCTCCTCGAGGAGCTCATCGCGCTCCTCGTCCTGTTCGCAGGGATGGTGGCCTTCTCCACCTTCGTGAACGCGCCCCTGCGCGAGCTCGCGAACCCCAACCTCACGCCGAACCCGTCGAAGGCGCCGTGGTACTTCCTGGGGCTCCAGGAGCTGCTCCGGTACTTCCACCCGCTCGTGGCGGGCATCACGATCCCGACGTTCATCCTCGTCGGGCTGGCCGCGATCCCCTACGTGGACCGGAACCCCAGCACGAAGCCGGGGGACCGGAAGATCGCGATCACGCTCTTCACGATGCTCTTCATGTTCGGCGCCACGCTCACGATCATCGGCTCCTTCTTCCGCGGCACCGGGTACAACTGGGTGTGGCCGTGGGCCCAGGGGGTGTTCTTCGAGCTGTGATGCCCGTCGTCGCCATCTCCAGCGGGGTGCTCGCCGCGATCGTCGCGGTCGTGGTCGTCGACCTGTTCGCCATCGTCTTCGGCCTGTCCTTCGTGCGCGCCCGGCGCGCCGAGCGCGCGGCCGCCGCCGGCCTCCCGCTGCCGGGGGCCAAGCCGGTCTCCCGCCGCGACTTCTTCCGGCGCTCGCTCCTCGCCTCCCTCGGGATCTTCGCCGCCCAGTTCGGCGGGGGCACCATCGCGTTCCTGTGGCCCAACCTGAAGGGCGGGTTCGGCTCCGTCATCAACGCCGGGAAGCTCGAGGACATCAAGGCCGCGATCTCCTCCAGCGGCGAGCCCTACTACTTCGGCGCCGGCCGCTTCTACATCGTCGCCTACGACGGTAAGCCCTCCCCCGAGGCCGACTACGCGGCCGAGGGTGTCACCGCGCAGGGGATCATGCCCCTGTATCAGCGGTGCGTGCACCTGGGCTGCCGGGTGCCCTTCTGCAAGCAGTCGCAGTGGTTCGAGTGCCCGTGCCACGGCTCGAAGTACAACACCGCCGGTGAGTACAAGCTGGGACCGGCGCCGCGCGGCCTCGACCGCTTCGCCGTCGAGATCACGGAGGCGGGCGACGTGATGGTCGACACGTCGCGGATCATCCTGGGGCCGCCGCGCGGGGTGGACACGCTCGGCAAGCCCCAGGCCGGCCCCTTCTGCGTCGTATGATGCTCGCGCTCACCACCGCCCAGGGGATCGTGATCGCCGGCATCGGCGTGGCCCTGCTCATCGCCGGCGGGGCGATCGCGCTGGCCCGGGGCCGGGCCCCGGCCGCGGCGCCGGAGATCCCGTCGGCGATGCGGCCCGGCCCTCCCGACCCCGACCTCGAGACCCCGCTGCTGCAGAAGCTCCAGGGCTGGGGCGTCCTCCTCGTCCTGTTCTTCGTGGTCTGGATCCCGGCGACCTGGCTGTTCGAGCCCGGCCGGAACCTCGACCAGGAGCGGCGGCTCCTCGAGGACTCCATCGCCCGCGGCGAGGCGGCCGTCCAGGCCTTCACCGAGGAGAACCAGGGCGGCGTCGGGTGCACCCGCTGCCATGGGAGCGAGCTGAAGGGCGGCCAGATCCTCGACACGGCCACCGGCGCCGTCATCAACACCCCCAACCTCACCACCGTCTGCGGCGGCCCGTGGACCGGCCACCCGGCGATCCACAGCCTCCAGGACATCTACACCACGATCGAGCAGGGTCGAGGCCTCATGCCCTCCTGGAGCATCAAGTACGCGGGGGCCCTCTCCGACCAGCAGATCAACGACATCGTGAACTACATCGTGTCGATCCAGGACGAGACCCAGGTCCCCTTCGACAAGAACGTCTGCATCAACCCCGACGCCACGAAGGCGGCCGACGAGCAGTTCCCGAACAAGCCGCCCGCGACCACCAACGCACGCCTATGATCGCCGCCGACACCTGCCTCGGGTTCCACGTCGCCTGCGACACCGTCGTGAAGGGCGGGCTGGCCGTCGTGATGGGCTTCGTGCTCTTCGTCGGCTCCGTCCTGCTCCTGCTCTCGGCGGTGTTCGGTCGCCGGATGGGCTACCTCGTGCTCGCCACCTCGTTCTTCGGGTGGATGTTCCTGCTCTCGGCGCTCTGGGCCTTCGGCTTCTGGTCCCAGGGCCCCGAGACCCCGACGAACCTCGGCCCCCGCGGCGTGGACCCCGCGTGGGTGGTGGAGGCCGCGGGGACGGAGCCCCGCCCGCCCCGTGAGACCTTCGCCTCGTACCCGGACCCCACCGTCTGGCGCGAGCCTGGGACGAACGAGCGGGACGCGGCCTCGGTCCAGGCCGTGGAGGGCGCCGTCCAGTCGTACCTCGCCACCCTCATGAACGAGGAGCAGGGCATCGAGCCCCTCGCGCCGGGGGCCGTGCAGACCAGCGACTTCGAGGTCCGGGACATCCGCTTCGCCGTCGAGGGCGACGCCTCGCTCGCCGCGGCGCGCGCCTTCTACAAGGGTGGCGGCCCGCTGCTCACCGTGTTCCTGCGGCACGACAGCGGCAGCGTCCCCGTCTACTCGTGGGCGTTCATGATCGGCTCGCTGATCGGGCTCGCGGTCCACCTGCCGCTCTTGGACCGGGCCGAGCGCAGGCGCAAGGACATCCTGACCGGCGGCACCGCCCCGGCCTGGTACGGACCCGCCTAGGAGGAGGAGACCGAGGTGCTGGCCGAGACCGCCCCCCTCATCGAGCAGGGAAGCGTGCAGTTCATCCTGTTCGGCGTGATGGTCCTCGCGGTGTTCATCACGCTCTGGTTCACGATCGCGCGCTGACCTCGCTT
>SIRV01000198.1 GCA_004366195.1 Actinomycetota bacterium | reverse complement strand
TGGGCGGGATGGCCTCCTCCAAACCGCCCGGCCCGCCCTTCTCCTCGGCCTTGATCCGCTCCCAGTTCGCGAGCACCTCCTCGGCGCCGGAGACCTCGACCTCGCCGAAGACGTGGGGGTGGCGACGGATCAGCTTGCGGACGATGCCCTCGGCCACGTCGTCCACGTCGAAGGCGCCGTCGTCGGCGGCCATCTGGGCGTGGAAGACCACCTGGAGCAGGAGGTCGCCGAGCTCCTCGCGGAGGCGCTCGCGGTCGTCGGCGTCGATGGCCTCCAGGACC
This sequence comes from Actinomycetota bacterium, assembly GCA_004366195.1. Classification (GTDB taxonomy): domain Bacteria; phylum Actinomycetota; class UBA4738; order UBA4738; family HRBIN12; genus HRBIN12. Next base: position 3,681 of record SIRV01000198.1, on the reverse strand, counting down.
TCGTGGGCCTCCTCGAGGAGGTGCCGGGCGAGCGAGCGGTGGGTCTGCTGGCGGTCCCAGGGGCAGCCGTCCGGGCCTCGCAGCCGCGCCATGACCCGCACGAGGTCGAGGAGGCGCTCGCCGCCCCGGGAGGAGGGGACGGGGCCGGCCGGGACGTGGTCGAGCTCGTCCTTCCGCTCGGTCACGGTCCGGTGGCGGACGTCGGCGCGGTGGGGCCCTCGGTGCTCGTGCTCCGCACCGGCAGCACCTCGCCGGTCTCGGGGTCGAACCGCCCGAAGCGCGGGTTCACGGTGATCGTCGCCTCGCGCAGGCGCTCGTGCATCCAGTCGGAGAAGGCCCGTCCGCTCTCCTGGGCGACGATCTGCTCCCGCACGTCGTCCAGGGGCACGAGGTCCCGGGAGACGAGCTCGATCACGTGCCAGCCGAAGTCGGTGCGGACCGGCTCCGAGATCTCCCCCGGCTCGAGCGCCAGGGCGGCCCGCACGAAGGCGGGGTCGAAGCGCGCGACGAACGCCGACTCCACCATCGGCCCCAGGCTGCCCCCGTTGGGCGCCGAGCCCGGGTCCTGCGAGCGCGCCGCCGCGAGGTCGGCGAAGTTCTTCGGGGTGGCGCGCGCGGCGATCTCCTCGGCCTCGGCGCGGGTGTCGACGAGGATGTGGGCCACCTCCACGGTCGTGAAGGACGCCGGGTCCTGCTCGTAGATCTGGCGGACGCGCTCGTCGGTCACGGTCTCGGCGCCGATCGCCTCCCGCACCGCCTCGAACAGCAGGAGCCGTTGGGCGAGGGCCACCAGGTCCTCGCGGGTGAGGTCGGCCTCGGCGAGACGGCGGTCGAGCTCGGCCGGGCCGCCCACGGCCTGCTCCACCGAGGCGATCGCGTCCTTCACCGCCTGGGGGTCGGTGCGCACGCCGTGCTCCGTCGCGTAGGCCTTCACCAGCTCCTCCTGGATCAGGTTGGCCAGGGTGAGCCGGTTGCAGGCCGACTCCTGCGACTCGCCGGCGGAGGGCTGCCCGCAGGGCGAGCCCGAGATCCCCGTCAGGAACTCGAACATCGCGGCGTCGGCGGCCAGGCGCTCGACGCTCACGACGCGCCCCTCGACGCGGGCGGCGGGGTCCTCGTTCTTCCCACCGGCGCACGCCGCGAGGACGAGCGCGAGGACGAGCGCGAGCGCGGGCACGCGGGCGAGGGCCGGGGGACGGGGGGAGCGGCGGATCACGCCGGCGATGGTAACAGGGCGGCAGGCGTCCCGCCGGTGGCGAGCACGAGCGCCCGCTCCACCCAGGCCGGGAGCTCGGCCGCAGGGACGCGCTCCGGCTCGAGGTTCAGCGTCGCCGTGGTGCGGTGATAGGTGGCGCCCGGCACCCGCTCGGCGAGGTCGGCCTCGAGCGACCCCGGGAGCCGCACCGGCTTGATCCGGACCTGGTCCCGGTAGGTCGACACCTCCTCGACGCCGAGGGCCCGGCAGGTCACGCGGAGCGAGGCCACGGCGAACAGCGTCTCGACCTCCTCCGGCAGCTGGCCGTAGCGGTCGACCGTCTCGGCCCGCACCCGCTCGAGCGTCTCGTGGTCGGTCGCCGACGCGATCCGGCGGTAGAGCTCGAGGCGCAGGGCCTCCTGCGCCACCCACCCCGGCGGGATGAAGGCGCGCACCGGCAGGTCGATCCTGAGCTCCCGCTCCTCCGGCAGCGGCTGCCCGCGGAGCTCCGCCACCGTCTCCTGCAGGAGCCGGCAGTACGTGTCGAACCCCACGGCGGCGATGTGCCCGTGCTGCTCGGCGCCGAGCAGGTTCCCGGCGCCCCGGATCTCCAGGTCTCGCAGGGCGATCTGGAACCCGCTGCCGAGGGCCTGGTGACGGCTGATCGTGGCCAGGCGCTCGTGCGCCTCCTCGGTGAGCTCCCGCTGCGGGGGGAAGAAGAAGTAGGCGAACGCGCGCTCGCTGGAGCGCCCGACCCGACCGCGCAGCTGGTACATCTGCGACAGCCCGAGCAGGTGCGCGCCGTCGACGATGAGGGTGTTCGCGCTCGGCACGTCGAGGCCGGACTCGACGATCACCGTGCAGACCAGCACGTCGGCCTCCCGGTCCCAGAACCGCAGCATCCGGCGCTCGAGCTCGTCCTCGTCGAGCTGGCCGTGGGCCACGACGATCCGCGCCTCGGGCACCCGCTCGGCGAGCCAGGCCGCTTGCCGGTCGATCGTCGCCACCCGGTTGTGCACCCAGAAGACCTGGCCCTCGCGCAGGAGCTCGCGCCGCACGGCGCCGAGGGCGAGCCCCTCGTCGTAAGGACCGACGTACGTGAGCACCGGCTGACGATCCTCGGGCGGGGTCTCCACGGTGGACATGTCGCGGATCCCGGTCAGGGCCATCTCCAGCGTCCGCGGGATCGGGGTGGCCGTCATCGTCAGCACGTCCACCTGCGCGCGCAGCTGCTTCAGCCGCTCCTTGTGGGCGACGCCGAAGCGCTGCTCCTCGTCGACGACGACGAGCCCGAGGTCCCGGAAACGCACGTCCCGCGAGAGCAGCCGGTGGGTGCCGATCACGACGTCGATGGCGCCCTTCTCCAGGTCCTCCAGGATCCGCTGCTGCTCCGCGCGGGGCACGAAGCGCGAGAGCATCGCGACCCGGACGGGGAACGGCGCGAACCGCTCGGAGAACGTGATGAAGTGCTGCTCGGCGAGGAGGGTGGTCGGCACGAGCACCGCCACCTGCTTGCCGTCCATCACCGCCTTGAAGGCCGCCCGCACCGCGATCTCCGTCTTGCCGAAGCCCACGTCGCCGCAGATCAGGCGGTCCATGGGCTTGGGCCGCTCCATGTCGGCCTTGACCTCCGCGATGGCGGTGAGCTGGTCGCCCGTCTCCTCGTGGGGGAAGGCGTCCTCCAGCTCGCGTTGCCACGGCGTGTCGGGCGAGAAGGCGTGCCCCTCCACGGCCATCCGCACCGCGTACAGCCGGACGAGCTCGCCCGCCATGTCCCGGATCGCCCGCTTCACGCGCCGGGTCGTACGCGCCCAGTCGTTCGTGCCGAGGCGCGACAGGCGCGGGATCTCCCCGCCCTGGTACTTCGCGAGCATGCCGACCTGGTCGCTCGGGACGGAGAGGCGGTCGCCCTGCGCGTACTCCAGCACGAGGTAGTCGCGCTCGGCGCCGGCCACCGCTCGGCGCTGCATCCCCACGTACCGGCCGACCCCGTGGACCCGGTGGACGGCGTAGTCGCCCGGCCGGAGCTCGTCGGCGATGGACGCCGCGCGGCGGGCCACGATGCGCGGTGCCGAGCGCGTGTGCCGGCGCGAGCCGAACACGTCCTCCTCCGTCGCCACCGCCACGCGTCCGGCGGGGAACACGAACCCCCGCTCCAGCGGGGCCTCCACGGCCTCGGCGCGCGCGACGACGCGGGCGCCGAGCGTCTCGCGCATCCGCTCCAGCGGACCGTGGCCCCGGGCGGCGAGGACCACCCGGAAGCCGCGCTCGACCAGCTCGCCGAGGCGCGCGGCCATCTCCGGCGGGTTGCCCTGCGCCGTCCCCCAGTGCTCGAGGCCGAGGTCGAGCCCCTCCGCGAGCTCGGTCAGGTGGACCCGGACCCGACCGGCGAGGGCCTCGTCGAGGGGGCGGATGACCGGCGGCCCCGGCCAGCCGATCGCCTCCGCCAGGGCCTCCGCCTCCCGGTGGGCCTGCGCCGCCCGGGA
>SIRV01000197.1 GCA_004366195.1 Actinomycetota bacterium | reverse complement strand
CGGAGCGCGGCGAACAGGCGCCGCCCGCTCGCCGTCTGGAAGTGCTCCTCGGTCAGCCGCCCGCCGAGCGTGCGGTACGCCTCGGCGTCCCGGGCGAGGAGGCGGAGCATCTCCCGCTCGGCACGCTCCTCCTTGCTCGCGCGCTTCGTCGGCCTGGCCGGCGCCTGGCCCCGGCCCTCGAGCCGTCGGGCCAGGGCGAGCGCGACCGACTCCTCCGTCACCCCCGCGAGGTCGGCCAACAGGTGCGCGTACTCGCTGCGGCGCACCGGGTCGGCGAGGTTCTCGAGGAGGGGAAGCGCCGACGCCACCGCCGCCGACCGCCCCTCCACGGTCGACAGGTCGTGTCGGGCGACGGCGCGGCGGAGCATGTAGGCCACGAGCGTCTCCGCCTCGGCGGCGAGAGCCCGGAACGTCTCTCCACCACGGGCCCGCACGAAGTCGGCGGGGTCCTGACCCTCGGGCAGGATCAGCACGACGGGCCGGATCGGGTAGGTCTCGAGGAAGGGGAACGCACGCTCGGCGGCCCGAGCCCCGGCCTCGTCGGAGTCGAAGGCGAGCACGATGCGCTCGGCGAAGCGCGAGGCGGCCCGCAGGTGTCCCTCGCCGAGGGCCGTGCCGCAGGTGGCGACGGCGTTCTCCACGCCGGCCTGCGCGAGGGCGACGACGTCGGTGTACCCCTCGACCAGGACCATCTCACCGGCGCGGGCGGCGGCTGCCTTCGCCCGGTGGAGGTTGTAGAGGACCTCGCCCTTGCGGTAGATGGGGGTCTCCGGGGAGTTCAGGTACTTGGGTCCCTCCTCACGGCCTCCGGGCAGCACGCGGGCGCCGAACCCGACCGCCCGGCCCGAGACGTCGTGCACGGGGAACGTGATCCGGCCGCGGAACCGGTCCCGGACCCCGCCCTCGGCGTCGCGGACCACGAGGCCGGCCTCGACGAGGATCTCGGTCGAGAGGGAGCGCGCCAAGCGACGGAGGAGGAAGTCGGGGTAGCTCGGCGCGTACCCGATCCCGAAGGCCTCCCACGCCTCGCGCTCGATCCCGCGCGAGCGCAGGTACGCGCGGGCCTCCTCGGCCTCCCGCCCCTCGAGCAGCATGCGGTGGTAGAGGGCGGCGGCCTGCTCATTGGCCCGGTGCAGGGCCTGCCGGCGGGAGGCCGCGCGGCGCTCGCCCGGCGAGACCCCCTCGTAGCGGAGGGTCACCCCCGCCTCCTTGGCCAGGCGCTCGACGGCCTCCGAGAAGCTGAGGTGCTCCATCTCCCGAAGGAAGGTGATGGCGTCCCCCCCAGCCCCGCAGCCGAAGCAGTAGAAGACGCCCTTGCTCGGCGAGACCGAGAACGAGGGGGTCTTCTCCGCGTGGAAGGGGCAGAGGCCGGTGTACGCGTCGTGCCCCGAGCGCTTCAGCGCGAGGTACCCCGAGACGAGCTTCACGATGTCGGTCCGCTCGCGGACCGCCTCGAGGTCCTCCTGCCTGATCCTCCCGGCCACGCTCGTTCCTCTCCTCGGACGGCGCCTACAGCAACCAGCCCTGGGGAAGGAAGAGCTGCTCGTAGACCCGGAGCGCGTACCGATCCGTCATGCCGGCGATGTAGTCGGCGATGCGGGTCGGCAGGTCGCCCGGGGCTCGATGGTACTCCTCCGGGACGGCCCCGGGGTGCTCGAGGTAGTAGGAGAACAGGGCCCGCACGACGCCGATCGCCTTCTCCTGCTCGGACCGGGCCTCCTCGCGCAGGTAGACGCGCTCGAACAGGAAGTCGCGCAGGACGTCGAGGGCGGCCGCCACGGGGGGCGAGAGGCGCACCTCCGGCGCGTCGGCGCTCGAGGTCACGAGGTCCGTCACGAGGGTCCCGATCCGCTGGCCGTGGGTGCGGCCGAGCACCTCGAGCACCTCGTCGGGGAGCTCCTCGGGCGAGAGGACCCCCGCCCGCACGGCGTCGTCCACGTCGTGGTTCACGTAGGCGATGCGGTCGGCGAGGCGCACCACCTGTCCCTCCGGCGTCGAGGGGGGTGGCGTCGACCACGGGTGGTGGAGGATCCCATCCCGCACCTCCCAGGTGAGGTTCAGGCCCCGGCCCCCGTTCTCCAGGTGGTCCACGACCCGAAGGCTCTGCTCGTTGTGCCGGAAGGCCCGGCCGAGGAACGGGGTCAGCGCCTCCTCCCCCAGGTGCCCGAAGGGCGTGTGGCCGAGGTCGTGACCGAGGGCGATGGCCTCGGTGAGGTCCTCGTTCAGCCGCAGGGCCCTGGCGGCCGTCCGGGCGATCTGGGCGACCTCCAGCGTGTGCGTGAGCCGCACCCGGTAGTGGTCCCCCTCCGGCGCCAGGAACACCTGGGTCTTGTGCTTCAGGCGCCGGAACGCCTTGGAGTGGACGATGCGGTCCCGGTCCCGCTGGAAGCAGGTCCGGAGCGGGTCCTCCGGCTCCGGGCGCTCGCGGCCCTTGCTCGCCTCGGCCCGGGTGGCGTGGGGCGCGAGGGTCTCGCGCTCGATGCGCTCGGTCACCTCTCGGGGGGTCGGCATGGGCCGATGGTAGCGCGCGGCACCGACCCGCCCGCCGCGCTCACCGCGCCGTCCCGCTCAGCGCCCGAAGACCCGGTAGTAGAGGTACGCGAGGGTTTCGCGCAGGTACCCTTCGAGCCGGGTCCGCTGCGAGCGGGCGGCCGAGCGCCAGGTGGCCGAGACGTAGGCGTCGAGGCCGAGGTCCCGGGCCATGCGCCGGACCCGCAGGTTGTGCCAGGGATCGGAGACGAGGAAAGCCGAGGACAGGCCCCGCGCCCGCATCCAGTCCGCCGCCGCCCGCAGGCTCTCCAGGGTGGTGGAGCCGACGGGGAGCGCGACGACGGCCTCGGGCGGTATCCCCCGCTCCAGCAGGAACCCCCGGCCCGCCTCGGCCTCCGTGGAGACGTCGCCCGGCCGCCCGGCTCCGAGCACGAGCACCAGGTCGGCCCGGCCCTGCCGGTACAGGAGCGCGGCATGCTCCAGCCTCCCGGCGAACACCGGCGAGGGCTCGCCCTGGTACTGGGCCGCCCCGAGGACGACGATGGCGTCGACCCGCTCGACGACGCTCGCCTCGTCCCGGTGGGCCGCCCGCCACACCGCCGCCGCGGTGGCGACGAACGCCGTCGAGCAGCCGAGGACCAGCGCGAGCCCGAGGCTGACGACGGGGCGACGAGCGATGGCACGGGCGGCAGCTCCCACGGACGGCGATGCTAACCGTCCGTGGGGAGCGGCGCCCCCGCTCAAGCGCCCGGGATCACGCCCGCCTCTCGAAGCGTCCCGAGGAACCCCCGGCGACCGAACCCGTTCCCGAGGACCGCCCGACGGCCGCACGGTCCCGGCGTCTCCCAGCTCAGGACCCACGTACGACCGGTCCCGCGGAGCACGGCCTGGATCCCCGTCGCGGCCTCGACGCTCCCGGCCACAGGGAGCCCCTCCCCGAACTCGCCGGGGATGCCGGCGAAGTAATGGATCTCTCGGCCGTCAGTGCTCGCGAGCCCGACACGGATCCCCACGCGGTCGGGGTACGGGTCCTCGAGGGACCCGACCACCCGGAACCCGGGTGGGGCCTCGAACGCGGCCTCGCATCTCGCCGGCCCCTCGGGACGCCCGCGGGTCGGCCCACCGCCCGAACAGGCCGCCGAGACCACGACCGCGAGGAGCGTCACGGCGATGCGGGATCCGCTCATGGGAGCGAGGCCGGGATCGGGCCCACGAGAGGACCGGAGCCGTCGGGGGCCGCCTCCTGCCCGAGGCCCGCGTAGACGCCCCCCAGCGAGCGCACCCGCTCCGGCAGGATCGTCGCGGGATGTCCGGCCGCGATCATGGCGCGGGCGAACTCCGCCGCGCCCTCCTTCGTCCGGAACGCCGAGACGAGCGCGAAGTCGCCGGGCCGACCGATCTGCTGCCCGAAGCCCTGGAACTGGGCCACGGGGACCACGTAGTAGCCCTGCGTCTCCCCGAGGCGGAGCTCCCTGTTCGCGGCCTGGGCCCCCGCCCGGCTGTCGAACACGCCGCCGACCACGAGGATCTGCAGCTCCCCCGCCCCCGAGTCGGGCTTCATGGTGGCGACCACCTCGGGCTGCGGAGGTGCCTGGGCCGTGCGCCCGACGACCGCGGCGCCGACGATGAAGGCCACGACCCCCACCGTCGGAACCGTCCTAGCGACCAACCTCCTCACCTCAGCTCCCCCCTTCCGATCAGTAGCCGTACGCGTACTGGAAGTGCATGGGATCGCAGAAGTCGAGCCCCCAGCGCCAGCCGTGGTCCTTGAAGATGTAGGCGAAGTTCTTGTTCGTCGTGCTCGAGCAGGGCCCCATCGGCTCGTACGAAGCCGAGATGTCGACCGCGATCCCCCAGGCGTGGGTGCTCCAGGTGGTCGTCCCCTCGATGTATCGACAGAGGTATCCCCAGCTCCCGCTCTTGGTGTCCTCACCGCGG
>SIRV01000196.1 GCA_004366195.1 Actinomycetota bacterium | reverse complement strand
CTACGAGCGCGTCCTCGCCGAGCTCATCGCCAAGGGCACGCCCGAGCGGGTGGCCCAGGGCCAGGCCCGGAGGGCCGCGATGATCGCGGCCCGGAAGAAGGCGGCGGGGGGCAGCTGAGGTGACCGCGCAGGAGTACGCGTTCTCCGTGCTCGCCCTGCTCGGGGTGGTCGCGGCGGTCCGGGTCGTCACGGCGCGGAACGTCGTGCACGCGGCGCTGTACCTGGTGGCGACCCTCGCCTCGGTGGGCGCCGCCTACCTCCTGCTCGGCGCCGAGTTCGTCGGCTGGGTCCAGATCCTGATCTACGTCGGCGCCATCGTGATCCTGTTCCTCTTCGGCCTCATGCTCACCCGGGCGCCGATCGGACGGGAGGCCCTCGACAACCCCGGGCGGCTCGTGCCGGCCCTCATCGCCCTCGCGGTGCTCGCCGGGCTCGTCGGTCTCCTCCTCGGGGCGTTCGGGTGGGGCGACCCGCGGGTGGAGCTCGCCCACGCGCCGACCGGCGTCGTCGGCGAGTCGCTGTTCCGCCGGTACGTGCTGCCCTTCGAGGCCGTGTCCTTCGTGCTCCTCGCGGCGCTGATCGGCGCCATCGTGCTCTCGCGGAAGGACGAGCCATGATCCGGCTGCCCCTCGTGCTCCTGTTCTCCGCCGCCCTGTTCTCGATCGGCGTCTACGGCGTGCTCGCCCGCAGGAACGCCGTCATGGTGCTCATGGCGATCGAGCTGATGCTGAACGCGGTGAACGTGAACCTGGTCGGCTTCTCCCAGCTCTGGCGGGACCTGGCCGGCCAGGTCTTCGCCCTGTTCGTGATCGCGGTGGCCGCGGCCGAGGTGGGGATCGGCCTGGCCATCGTGCTCCTCATCTACCGGAACCGGGAGACCATCGACCTCAGCGAGGTGAGCCTCCTCAAGTGGTGACCGCCGTGATCACGCCCGCGATCGTCCGCGCCGGGGAGGAGGTCCACCTGGCGACCTCGGCCGGCCTCACGCGCTACGCCTGGCTCGTCGCGCTCCTGCCGCTCATCTCGGCCGTGGTGATCCTGTTCTTCGGCAAGCGGACGCCCGGCGGCGGCTGGATCTGGGGGGTGCTCACCGTCGGCACCGGCTTCGTGCTCTCCCTCGGGATCCTCTGGCACTTCGTGACCGGCGGGGGGCCGACGGGGGCGGCGGTCGACTGGTTCACCATCGGGACGCTGCGGATGCAGCTCGGGCAGTACGTGGACGGGCTCACGGCGGTGATGCTCGTCGTCGTCACGGCCGTCTCGCTCTGCGTGCACGTGTACTCCATCGGCTACATGCACGGCGACGCCCGCTTCACGTGGTTCTACGTGGCGCTGTCGCTGTTCACGGCGGCGATGCTGAACGTGGTGATCGCCGACAACCTGTTCCAGCTGCTGATCGGCTGGGAGGTCATGGGGTTCTGCTCCTACATCCTCATCGGCCACTGGTGGGAGGAGCACGTGAACTCCAGCTCGGCGATCAAGGCGTTCATCACGACCCGGATCGGGGACGTGCCGTTCCTGTTCGGGGTGTTCGTGCTCATCGCCGCCACCGGGTTCACGACCTCGAACATCCAGGAGATCTCCCACCTCGTCGCGGGGGGCGAGGTGGCCCGAGGGGTCGTCGCGCTCGGCGCGATCCTGCTGTTCGGCGGGGCCGTCGGCAAGTCGGCCCAGTTCCCGCTCCACGTGTGGCTGCCCGACGCGATGGCCGGCCCGACGCCGGTCTCCGCCCTCATCCACGCCGCCACGATGGTGGCGGCCGGCGTGTACATGGTCGGCCGCACCTACGAGGTGTTCCTCCACGCCGATCCCTGGGTGCTGCAGCTCGTCGGCGCGATCGGGGTGGTCACGGCGTTCGGCGCCGGGCTCCTCGGCCTCGTCCAGGACGACATCAAGCGGGTCCTCGCGTACTCCACGATCTCCCAGCTCGGCTACATGATCACGCTGATGGCCGCGGGGCCCGCCGGACGGAACGCCGCCTTCTTCCACCTGTTCACCCACGCCTTCTTCAAGGCCCTGCTGTTCCTCGGCTCCGGCTCGGTGATCCACGCCTGCCACACCAACAACATGAGCGAGATGGGCGGGCTGCGGAGGACGATGCCCGTCACGTTCTGGACCTTCACCATCGGCTCGCTCGCCCTGGCCGGGGTGCCGCCGCTCGCGGGGTTCTTCTCCAAGGATGAGCTGCTCGTCGCCCTGGAGCACGACCACCAGTGGCTCCTGTTCTGGCTGCTCCTAGGGGCCGCCGCGGTCACCGCCTTCTACACCGCCCGCATGGTGCTCCAGACCTTCTTCGGGGAGTACCGGGGCCACGGGCACCCGCACGAGTCGCCGGCCTCGATGACCGGTCCGCTGGTGGCCCTGGCCGGGGCCACGGTGCTGGTCGGGTTCCTGGGCTTCGCGGGGACCGGCGCGCCGTTCTTCGACTGGGTGTACCTGGAGGAGCCGGAGGCCGTGACGTTCGTGCCCTGGGTGGCCCTGCTCTCCACCGCGGCGGCCCTGCTCGGGCTGGCGGGCGGCTACGCCGTCTACCGCGAGTGGCGCGAGCCGGACCCCATCACCCGGCTCGGCGCGCTCCACCGGCTCCTCGCGAACAAGTACTACCTGGACGACATCTACTGGCGGGGCATCGTCCGGCCGGTGCGGGACGGTCTGTCCGCCGCCGTGAACTGGAGCAACCAGGTCGTCCTGGACGGCATCGTGAACGGGGCCGCGAAGGTGGCCCGGTGGCTCTCCGAGGGCGTCCGGGCCCTCGACGAGGAGGTCGTGGACGGCGCCGTGAACGGCGTCGGGCGGACGGCGGGCTACGCCGGCGCCGTGCTCCGCTACGTGCAGTCGGGGAACGTCCAGCGCTACGCCGCGTTCCTGTTCGCCGGCGTGGTGATCCTGGCGGTCATCTTCACGAGGATCTGAGACGGACGGACAGAGGGAGCATCGATGAGCACCTGGGAACGGTCGGCCATCACGATCGCCACGCTGCTGCCCCTGGTGGGGGCGGGCGTGATCGCGCTCGTGCCGAGGGATCGGGACCGGCTGGTCCGGGGTCTCGGCATCGTGTTCACCGGCGCCGCGATGGTCGTCGCCCTGGCCCTCGCGGCGGGCTTCGACTACGGGGCCGGCGGGGGGCTGCAGTTCGAGCTCAACACCCGGTGGATCCCGGCGATCGGCGCCCGGTACCACGTCGGGATCGACGGCATCAGCCTGCCCCTGTGGGTCCTCACGTTCGTGCTGTCGTTCCTGTGCGCCGTCTACACGTGGCGCTACGTGCCGAGCCCCGGCAAGACGAAGGCCTTCCTCGCCCTCACCCTCCTGCTCGAGACGGGGATGGCCGGCACGTTCATCGCCTTCGACCTCGTCCTGTTCTTCATCTTCTGGGAGCTCGTGCTGGTCCCGATGTACTTCCTCATCGGGATCTGGGGGAGCGCGAACCGCGAGTACGCCGCCATCAAGTTCTTCCTGTACACGCTGTTCGGGAGCGTGTTCATGCTCCTGGGCTTCCTCGCGATGTACTTCAGGTCCACCCCCCATACCTTCGACATCCTCCAGTTGCAGGCCTACGGGGCGGGCGGCGGCTTCACGCGCACCTTCCAGCTCATCGTGTTCGGCGCGGTGGCGCTCGGCTTCGCGGTGAAGGTGCCGATGTGGCCGTTCCACACCTGGCTGCCCGACGCCCACACCGAGGCCCCGACGATCGGCTCGGTGCTGCTGGCCGGGATCATGCTGAAGATGGGCACGTACGGGTTCGTGCGGATCGCGCTGCCGATCCTCCCCGAGGGCGCGAAGGCCTACGCCCCGTGGATCGGGGGACTCGCCGCGATCGCCATCGTCTACGCGGCCCTCGCGTGCCTGGCGCAGAAGGACCTGAAGCGCCTCATCGCCTTCTCCTCCGTCGGGCACATGGGTTTCGTGATGCTCGGCATCGCGACCTTGACGGACGTGGGGATCAACGCGGCCATCTTCGGGATGGTCGCGCACGGGATCATCACCGGCATGCTGTTCTTCTGCGTGGGGTCGGTCTACGACCGGTACCACACCCGGATGATCGCCGAGCTCGGCGGCGGGCTCATGCAGAAGCTGCCGTACCTCGGAGGGGTCTTCACCTTCGTGGCCATCGCCTCCCTGGGGCTGCCGGGGCTCGCCGGCTTCTGGGGAGAGGTCATGGCCCTGCTCTCGGCCTACCGGCCGGCGGAAGTCCTCGCCGACCAGCTCCCGCTGTTCCGGGCGTTCATGGTCGCGGGCGGGATCGGCACGATCCTGACCGCCGGCTACTTCCTGTGGATGATCCAACGCGTGAACATGGGCACGGTGCCGGAGCGCTGGCGCGAGTCGCCGTTCCCCGACGTCGTCGCGGTCGAGTGGGTCTCGTGGGTGCCGCTCCTGGTATCGATCGTGGCGCTCGGCGTCTTCCCGCGGCTGCTGATCGGCATCACCGACGGACCGGTGGGCGCCCTCATGGGGCTGTTCGGCGGATGAGCGGCCCGGTGGGGATGCGGGGGGAGCGCCGATGACCCAGGCCATCGACTTCCACGCGATCCTGCCCGAGCTGATCCTGTCGGGCACCATCGTCCTGGTGCTCCTCGTCGACGCCTTCGTGGAGCGGCGGTCCTGGGTGGCGATGCCGCTCGGCCTCCTCGGGGTCGTCGCGGCCCTCGTCGCCGCCCTCAGCCTGGTCGGCGCCGACCGCGCCACCTTCGACGGCGCGTTCCGGGTGGACGACTTCGCCGTCCTGTTCACGGTGTTCTCCCTGGCCGTCGCGGTGCTCGTCCTCGCGATCAGCCTGCGGTACTTCCGGGACGTCGGCCGCTACCAGAGCGAGTATTACTTCCTCCTGCTCACCTCGTTCCTCGGCTGCGTGATGATGCCCTCGGCCCGGGACCTGCTGGTGCTGTTCATCGCGCTCGAGCTGGTCTCGGCCCCCGGCTTCCTCATGGCCGCCCTGCGGAAGTCGAGCCTCCGCTCGAACGAGGCCGGGCTGAAGTTCTTCCTGATCGGCGTGCTCTCGACGGCCGTGATGCTCTACGGCATGAGCCTGATGTACGGCGTCACCGGCACCACGAACCTGCAGGAGATCGGGGTGGCGCTCGGTCGGGACCTGCCGGCCGGCAAGGAGACGCTCGCCCTCGCCGCGATCCTCTTCATCACCGTGGGGTTCGGGTTCAAGGTCTCGGCCGTGCCGTTCCAGTTCTGGGCGCCGGATACCTACGAGGGCTCCCCGGTGCCGGTCGCCGCGTTCCTCGCCACGGCGTCGAAGGCGGCGGGCTTCACGGGTCTGCTCCAGCTGATGTTCGTGGCCTTCGCCGCCGAGTACGCGTTCTGGACGCCGATCTTCGCGGTGCTGTCGATCCTGACCATGACGATCGGGAACTTCGTCGCGCTCCAGCAGAGCCAGGCGGTGCGGCTGCTCGCCTACTCCAGCATCGCCCAGGCCGGGTACATGCTGCTGCCGTTCGCCCTCGTCACCGCCGACGTGGGGCTGAACCGCGACGTGTTCGCCGCGGCCACGAACTACCTGCTGATCTACGCGGTGATGACGCTCGGGGCGTTCGCCGTGGTGACGGCCGTGGCCCGGGAGTCTCGGACGCTGGCGATCTCGGACTTCGCGGGCCTGGCGCGCCGGGCGCCCCTCATGGCCGTGGCGATGACGGTGTTCATGGTCTCGCTCGCCGGGATCCCGCCGATGGGCGGGTTCTGGGCGAAGTTCCTGGTGTTCCGCGCCGCCATCGACCGCGGCGGGATCGGGGTGCTGCTCGCGGTGGCGATGGTCCTCAACTCCGTGGTGAGCATCTGGTACTACCTCGCGATCCCGCGGGCGATGATCTTCCAGGAGCCGGAGCGCGAGCGCCCGTTCGCGGCCCCGGCCCTCGTCACCGGGGTCACCTTCCTCGCGATGGTGGCCGTCCTCGCCATCGGCGTCTACCCTGAGCTGGTGACGCACTTCCCGCCGCTCTCGACCCTCGTGGGCCGGTAGGCGGTCGGAGCGAACCGCGGCCTGCCGGCCGACGAACCCAGTGGAGGAGGATCATCCGATGATCGGCATCAACCGCGTGAAGAGCTGGCTCCTGATCGCCGCCATGGGCGGCCTGTTCGTGCTGGTCGGGGCGGCGCTCGGGGGTCGCGGCGGGGCGACGACGGCGCTGGTGCTCGCCCTGGCCTTCAACGCCGCGATGTACTGGTTCTCGGGGAGCATCGCGGTCCGGGCGACGCGCTCCCGGCCGGTGAGCGAGCAGGAGTACCCCGAGCTCTACCGGATCGTGCGGGAGCTGACGGCGGAGCGCGGGCTGCCGATGCCCGAGATCTACGTCTCGGACATGCTCCAGCCGAACGCCTTCGCCACCGGGCGCAACCCGAGGAACGCCAAGGTGGCCGTGACCCGCGGGATCCTGCAGATCCTCGACCAGCGGGAGCTCCGCGGCGTGCTCGCCCACGAGCTCTCGCACGTCGCCAACCGCGACATCCTCGTCTCCTCCATCGCGGCGGCGATCGGGATGAGCATCACGTTCCTCGCCCGGTTCGCGCTCTTCTTCGGCGGGGACGAGGAGCGGGGGAACCCCCTTGCGTTGCTGGTGGCGTGGCTCCTCGCGCCCCTCGCCGCGATGATCATCCAGATGGCGGTGTCGCGCTCCCGCGAGTACCAGGCCGACGAGTCCGGGGCGCTGCTGTCGCGCGACCCGGAGGCGCTCCCCAGCGCCCTCCGCCAGCTCGCGCAGGCCACGCGGCGGGCGCCGGCGCCGGTGAGCCCCGCCGAGGCCCATCTGTTCATCATGAACCCGCTCCGGGCGGGCGCCGCGGCCCGCGGCCTCGTCACCCTGTTCTCGACCCACCCGCCGACGGAGGACCGGATCGCGAGGCTGGAGGAGATCCGCCGCCGGCTCGCGGGGGCGTAGGGGCGCGCCGTCGGGGGGCGCTCCGG
>SIRV01000195.1 GCA_004366195.1 Actinomycetota bacterium | reverse complement strand
CGGTGCATCGTCCGAAAGGCGGATCCCGCCGGGTCAGACGAGCCCCGGCAGCCGCCCGCGGAGCAGGAGGTAGCCGACCCCCGCGCCCACGTCGAGCAGGACGTGGGCCACGACGAGCGGCCACGCCCGGCGGGTGCGCACGAACAGCGCGCCGAAGAGCAGACCCATCGCGAGGTTGCCCACGAAGCCCCCGAGCCCCTGGTACAGGTGGTACGCGCCGCGCAGGAGCGCGCTCGCGCCCACCGCCGCGGCCGGCGTCGCGCGCAGCTGCTGGAGCCGCGTGACGAGGTACGCGACGGCCACGACCTCCTCGACCACGCCGGCCTCGATCGCGCGCAGCAGGAGCACCGGCACCGTCCACCAGTGACCGATCGGCGGCACGGGGACCACGAACCGGTTCACGCCGAGCGCCACCGCCCCCAGGTACACGCCGACGCCGGCGAGCCCCACGACGGCCGCGAGCACGGCGCCGGCGACGAGGTCCCGCCGGGGACGGTCGAGGGCGAGCCCGATCCCCGCCCTGCCCTCCCCGCTCCGTCGCACGAGGTACCAGCACAGCCACGCCGGCGCCAGGCCGAAGGTGACCCCGGTGAGCTGGCGCGCGAGCACCCGGCTCTGGCTCACGGAGGCCACCACGACGCCGGAGATCGGGGCCTCGAAGAGCGAGATGATCGCGTCGACGGCGCTCGCGAGGAGCGAGAGGGAGAGTACGACGAGGGCCTCCTCGGCCAGGGCGCGCCGGGGAAGGGCGCTCGGCGGCGCAGGGGTTGCGACGCGCATGGTGCCCACAGCCTACGGGGGCGCCGGCGCGCGCGCTCGCGCCGTTGGACGCCCGGGACCCGTCGAGCCCCTCGCCACGGGGGTCCGCGCCGTATGCTGCGGCACCGTCCCGAGCGCGGAGGTGAGGCATGGGCAAGGACGTGGCGGACCTCGTGGTCGTCGGCGCCGGCACCGTCGGCGGGTGGGCGTCGTACTTCGCGCGGCGCTCCGGTGCGAAGCGCGTCGTCGTGCTGGAACGGGACCTGGTCGGCCAGGGCGCCTCCAGCCGCGCCTCGGGCGTGGTCCGCTCCCAGGCCGGCACCCCCGCCACCGTCGAGCTCGGTCGCTGGTCGATCGCCTTCTACCGGAGCCAACGCGAGCTGCTCGGCACCGACTCCGGCTTCCGCGAGCTCGGCTACATGATCCTCGCCACCACCGCCCGCGAGGAGCGCGAGGGGCGCGAGCGCGTCGCGATGCAGCGCTCGGTGGGGCTCGACGTGCGGTGGCTCTCGCCGGAGGAGGCGGTGGAGCTGAACCCGACCCTCGCGCCCGAGGGGCACCGCGGCGGCTCGTACGCGGCGATCGACGGCTGCATCGATCCCGTGCGGAACGTGCGCGCGTACTCCCTCGCGATGCAGCGGACCCGCGTGGACCTGCGCGAGCGCACGCCCTTCCTCGGCCTGCGCCGCACGAAGCGCGGGCGCCTGAGGGGGGTCGAGACGCCGGACGGGGTGATCGCCACGGAGCGCGTCATCCTCACCGGCGGCCCCACGCTCCGCGAGGTCGGCAGGCTCGCCGGTCTCCGCATCCCCGTCGGCGCGGCGCGGCACCAGGTCGTCGTGAGCGCACCCCACCCCGCGTTCCAGGTGGAGCGCCTCCCGATGGTCTTCGACATCGGCCGCGGCCTCTACTGGCGGCTGGAGGAAGGCGGCCTGCTGTGGGGGATGTCGAACCCCCGCGAGATGCCCGGCCCGGCCCGCGAGATCGACTGGCGCCACCTCGACGCCATGCGGCGTCGCCTCGCCCGGCTCGTGCCGGTCACCCGCGGGCTCGGGATCCGGAAGGTGTGGGCCGCGACGATCGAGTACTCGCCCGACCACCTCCCCATCATCGGCCCAGCCGTCACCCCCGATGGCCAGACGATCGAGGGCGTGACCATCGCCACCGCCGTTGGCCACGGGATGATGTGGGGCCCGGCCGTCGCGCGGATCGCCGCCGATCTCGCGCTCGAGGGCCGGACGGGGGTGACCGACGTCTCGGACTTCGGCCTCGACCGGTTCGACGCCCAGGGCCGCTCGCGCTTCTACGACCCGGTCGCGCTCCCCTTCCCCGTCTCGTTCGACGACTGAGCGTCACCCGAGGGGGACGTCGACCAGGACGAGCTCGGTTGGGGCGTCGGCGGCGATCCGGATCCCCGGCTCGTCCCAGATCTGGGCGGCGTCGCCGGTCGTCATGCGCTCGCCGTTCACCCGAGCGTCCCCCTCGATCACGTAGAGGTAGACACCGCGGCCGGGGCCGAGCACGTGGGCGACCTCGACGCCCGGGTTCAGCCGCGACACGTAGACGCGCGCGTCCTGGTGGACGAGGACGGCGTCGCCCCCGTCGCCGCTCACGACCTCGAGCAGCCGGTCGGTTCGGTCCTCGGTCGTGAAGACCCGCTGCTCGACGCCGGGCTCGAGCCCGCGCTCGGCCGGCATGATCCACATCTGGATGAAGCGCATCGGCTCGGTCTCGGAGGCGTTCTGCTCCGAGTGCCAGGCGCCGCGGCCGAGCGTCATCCGCTGGACCGAGCCGGCCGGCAGCGGCCCCGGCGGGCCGCCGACGTCGTCCTGGTGACGGAACGTGCCCTCCACGACGTAGGTGATGCCCTCCACGTCCCGGTGGGGATGGAGGGGCCAGATCGCCCCCGGCACGAGGCGATCGTCGTTGAAGACCCGGAGCGGCCCGAAGGAGACGTACTCGGGGTCGTGGTACGAGTCGAAGGAGAAGTGCCAGCGGGCGCGGAACCACCCGCCGTCCACGTCGACGATCTCGCGGTCGCGTCGGATCTTCAGCATCGGGGTCCTCGGGTCGAGCCGGGATGCGGGCCGGCCGGGCCGGCCCGGTGTCGAGACGCGCCGTCCGTCCTCAGATGGACAGCACCGGACAGGTCAGCGTGCGGGTGACCCCCTCCACCGCCTGGATCGGCATCACGATGGTCTTGGCCAGCTCGTCGAGGTCCTTGGCCTCGCCCCGCGCGATCACGTCGTAGGGGCCCGTCACCGGATCGACCGACACGATGCCCTGGATGGTGGAGAGCTCGCGCGTCACCTGGCTCGCCCTGCCGACCTCGGTCTGGATGAGGATGTACGCGCTGACCACGGCAACCCCCTCGCTCGTGCGGACGCCCCCATCCTATGAGAACCGCCGGGAGCCCGCGCCGCCCGCTACGGGACGAGCCCCGGCTCGGGCCGCGCCCCCGCCTCGACCGAAGGGACGGCCGCGGGACGCGCAAGTGCCGGTACCGAGAGCGCCACCCACGCCGCGAGCGCGCCGCATGTGGCGAGCGCGGAGGCTCCGAAGTACAGCACCGTCGGACCCGCGTGCTGATACACGAGGCCACCGATCCCGGCGCCGAGGATCGGACCGATGCCGAACCCCGCCATGGCGGCGACCGCGTTGCCGGTCGCGTAGAGGTGGTTCGGGAGCAGGCGGCCCACGATCACCACGCCGGTCGTGAAGAGCAACCCGAAACCGGTCCCCTCGAGGACGGCGAGCATCGAGACGATGGTGGGGTTCGAGATCGCGCCCCAGAGCAAGAACCCGAGCGCGTAGACGAGGCACCCGAGCACGAACACGCGCCGGAGCCCCCACCGCGACTGCAGACGCGAGGAGAGCCGCATGACGGGGACCTCGACGAGCCCCCCGAGGGCGAGGCCAGCGCCGACGAGCAGGGGTCCGCCGCCCCCGTCCGAGATCTTCAGCGCGATGAAGTTCCACGCGGCGTTGAACGCCGTCCACACGAGCAGCGTGGCGACCAGCAGCCCCCAGAACCGCGGCGCCTCGCGGAAGACCGCGCCGACCGTCCCGAGCTTGCCGTGGCCGGCCGCCCGTGTCGCGCGGTCGGCTCGCAGCGCCACGCTCCACGCCACCACGGCGAGGGACGCGACCGCGTATACCCGCATCGCCCACCCGATCCCGGCCGCCTCGAGGAGGGCGCCGAAGGCGAGGCAGGCGATCGCGTACGACAGGCTTTCCCACGCGCGGATCCGACCGTAGTCGGTCATGCGCTCCTCGCCGAGGTGCGCGAGCGCGATCGCGTCCAGGTTCGGCCCGCCGGCGACCTGCATCGCCGCGAGCGCGAACGCGGTGGCCGAGATCGCGACAGGCCCCTCCACCAGGTTCATCGCGGCGGCCGTCGCCGCGACGCCGAGGGTGCCGACGCGGAGCGCGTTCACGCGCCCGATCACCGCGTCGCCCAGATGACCCCACACGGGGTTCGCGGCCAACCGCGCGACGGCCATCACGGCGATCACCAGGCCGATCGCCTCGGGGTCGAGCCCCCGGGCCCGGAGGTAGAGGGAGACGAACGGGAAGAACGCGCCGACGGCGAAGCCGAAGACCACGAACAGGCCCCGGATCGCGGCGGGCTCGCGGAGCGCGCGCATCAGCGTCAGGGAGCGACGCGTGGGGGTCGCCGAACGCTCGCGGGGACGTACCGGTCTCGCCCCGCTCCACGCATGGCCCGAGTATAGGCAGGCTCCGGGATCGGAGGAGCGCCGCCCTCGCCCCCCGCGCCGCGTCCGAACGGCTCCGCTTCAGGGGCGCCTCAGCGAGCCCTCAGGCCCCTACCCCATGCTGACGCCACATCGGTGCGAGGGCGGGAGGTGCACGGTACGGAAGATCAGGGACGGTGGGCCGCAGCGGACCGGGCGACGCCCGAGGGTCCGCCGCTGACTCACGCGAGCCCTCCCGCTCCCAGGCGTGAGGAGGTGCGGAATGATGCCGCGGAAGTTCCCCAAGATGTAGCGCGAGGGATCCGCAGGGAGCTGCCCGTGCAGGAGATCCCGTGCAGGAGGTGGCGGATGCCCAAGAAGTTCCCGAAGCCCTAGCACGAGGGAGCGGTCGCGGAACGGGCGCCCGGGTACGCGCTCGTGGTCGACCCCGAGGCGCTCGATCTCGAGCGCCTCCGCGCGGAACTGGACGAGGCCCGTGAGGCCATGGCCCGCGGCGACCACGCGGGAGCCCGGGAGCTCCTCGAGCGCGCCCTCGACCTCTGGGGCGGCCGGCCCCTCGAGGGGCTCGACATCCCCGGCCCGGCGATGGCAGAGATCGAGGGCCTCGCCGGGGAGCGGGACGGGGCCACCCTCCTCCGGTTCGAGGCGGAGCTCGCCCTCGGTCGCCACCGTGAGATCGTCCCCGCAGTCGAGGCCGCGCTCGTGGCCAGACCGCACGACGAGCGCCTGGCGGCGGTCGCCGCCCTCGCCCTGTACCGCGCAGGCCGCCAGGCAGACGCGCTCGAGGTATGCACCCGGCTCCGTCACGCCCTCTCGGTGGAGCTCGGCATCGAGCCGGGGCCCGCGATCGCGGAGCTCGAGCGCCGGATCCTCGCGCAGAACCCCGCCCTGGAGCCCCCCGAACCGCCGTCGGCCGGTCGGGCGCGCACCACGCGACGGGTCGTGACCGCCCTGGTCTGTCACCTCGCCGATCCGGGCGGTGGCGCGGATCCCGAGGCGCAGGCCTCGCACCTCGCCGCCGCCGTCGAGGTGGCCCGCGAGATCATCGCGGCCCACGGGGGCCACGTCGGCGAGGTGATCGGAGGACGGGTGGCATCGCTGTTCGGGCTCCTCGAGGCCCACGCGGACGATCCCGTCCGGGCCGCGTGCGCCGCGGTCGAGCTCGGCGAACGCCTCCGCGGGCTCCAGCCACCGCCCCGGCTCCGGGTCGGCGTGGCCACCGGTGAGGTGCTGGTCCGCGAGACCGGACGCGATCGCTCGCTCCTGTCCGCGGACCCCCTGGACACCGCGGATCGGCTCGCCCGGGTCGCCCGCGCGGGGGAGATCCTGGCGAGCCCAACCACGTCACGGCTCGCGCAGCCCGCGGTCGAGATGGAACCCACCCGGCTCATCGCGCTCCCGGACGACGCCGAGCCGGTCTCCGCGTTCCGCGTCGTCGGCGCCCCACCCGCGGGCCGCCCCCGTCCGCGGCGTCGTTCACCCCTCGTCGGACGTCACGGGGACCTTGCGGTCCTGCGGCAGGCGGCCGAGCGAGCGACCCGACAGGGGACGGCCTCGCTCGTCACGGTTCTCGGCCCCGCCGGCATCGGGAAGTCCCGCCTCGTCGAGGAGTTCGTCGAGGAGCTGCGCGCCCGGGCTCGGGTCCTCGTCGGTCACTGCCCGCCCCACGGTCGCGACATCACGTTCTGGCCGGTGATCGAGGTCGTCCGGGCGGCCATCGACCTCCACCCGGGAGCCTCCCCGTCGGAGGCGAGCGAGAGGATCGCGCGACTCCTGTCGACGGTCGGGGAGCCGGAGAGCGACTTCGTCGCGGAGCACATCCTCGCGGTCCTCGGCCTGGCGGAGCTCCGCACCGCGACGGAGGACATCGCCTGGGCCCTCCGACGCTTCCTCGCGGCGGTCGCGTCGGGCGACCTCTGCGTCGTGGTCCTCGAGGACCTCCACTGGGCAGAGGCGACGCTCCTCGACGTGATCGAGCACCTGGCGGCCTCGGCCCGCCACACACCGCTCCTGCTCGTCGGAACCGCCCGCCCCGAGCTCGTCGAGCGTCGCCCGACCTGGGGAGCCGGTCGCCTGGACGCAACGAACCTCGCGCTCGGGCCCCTCGGGCCGGAGGAGAGCGACGAGCTCGTGCGCAACCTGCTCGGGCGGGGCGACCTCGCGCCGGACGTCCGGACCCGCATCACGGAGGCGGCCGAGGGCAACCCCCTGTTCCTCGAGGAACTCCTCGACATGCTGGTGGAGGAGCAGCTGATCCGGTGGGACGCGGGGCGATGGACGGCCGCGGGGGACCTCCGTGAGACCCGATCCCCCTCACC
>SIRV01000194.1 GCA_004366195.1 Actinomycetota bacterium | reverse complement strand
GGGCGCGTGGGACGCGGTGCGCCCGCTGATCGAGAAGGTCCGCGCCACGCCGCTCACCAAGCGGGAGGAGGCGGACACGACCGAGGGGGTCGGCCTCGGCGTCCACGCCGTGAACCCGGTGAACGGTGAGCGCGTCCCCTGCTTCGTCGCGCCCTACGTGCTCATGGAGTACGGGACCGGTGCGATCATGGCCGTGCCGGCCCACGACGAGCGGGACTTCGCGTTCGCCCGGGCCCACGGCATCCCCGTCCGGGTCGTGATCCAGCCGGCCGAGGGCGAGCCCCTCGATGCCGAGCGCATGACCGAGGCCTACACGGGCGAGGGGGTCATGGTGGCCTCCGGGCCCTTCGACGGCGAGCCGACCCCCGCCGCGATCCCCAAGGTCTGCGCGTGGCTCCAGGAGCAGGGACGCGGTCGGGCCGCCGTGACCTACCGGCTCCGGGACTGGCTGATCAGCCGGCAGCGGTACTGGGGAGCCCCGATCCCCATCGTCCACTGCCCCGACTGCGGCGAGGTCGGGGTGCCCGACGACCAGCTCCCGGTGGAGCTGCCCGAGGACGTGGACTTCCGCCCGGGCGGCGAGTCGCCGCTCGCGCGGCACCCGAGCTGGAAGCACACGACCTGCCCGCGCTGCGGCCGCGACGCGGTGCGGGACACGGACACCATGGACACCTTCGTGGACTCGTCCTGGTACTTCTTCCGGTACTGCTCGCCGCGGTACGAGGGCGGGCCGTTCCGTCCCGAGGACGTCGAGCGCTGGATGCCGGTCGACCAGTACACCGGCGGTGTCGAGCACGCCATCCTCCACCTGCTGTACTCGCGGTTCTTCACGAAGGTGCTCCACGACATGGGGATGGTCTCCTTCACCGAGCCGTTCCCGCGCCTGATGAACCAGGGCCAGGTGATCTACGGCGGCGCGGCGATGAGCAAGTCCAAGGGCAACATCGTCGAGCCGATGCCGATCGTGGAGCGCTGGGGCGCCGACACGATGCGGCTCATGATGCTCTTCGCGGGGCCGTTCGAGGACGACATCGACTGGAAGCTCATCGCGCCGGACCCCGAGCGGCGGCCCGGCGTGAACGCCTGGCTCGGACGGGTCTTCCAGTCGGTCGCCGACGCGGCCGCGCGGGAGGCCCCGGAGCCCGAGGAGCTCGTGCGGCTCACCCACCGGACGATCAAGGGCGTGACGGAGGATCTCGACCGGTTCCGGTTCAACACGGCGATCTCCAAGCTCATGGTGCTCTCGAACGAGATCCGGCGGGCGCTCGACGCCGGCCACGGGGCGAGGGGGGCGGCCGAGGCGCTCGTCCAGATGCTCGCGCCGCTCGCGCCCTTCGCGGCCGAGGAGCTCTGGCGCGAGGATCTGGGCCATCCCGAGAGCGTCCACGTCTCCCGCTGGCCCTCCTACGACCCCGAGCTCGCGAGGCAGGAGCGGGTCACGCTCGTCGTGCAGGTGGACGGGAAGGTCCGGGATCGGATCGAGGTCGACGCCGACGCGGACGAGGCGACCTGCCGCGAGCTCGCCCTCGGCTCCGAGCGGGTCCGTCGAGCGTTGGGGGACCGGGAGGTGCGGACGGCGGTCGTCCGGCCGCCGCGGCTCGTGAACCTCGTCACGCGGGGCTGACCGGGCTCCGCCGGAAGACCTACGACGCCTCGTCTCAACCGGGCGTTCACCGGGCCCGATACTGCATCGGGAGGCCGGCGCCGGATGGTCCGACGCGGCCGGCCGGAGGAGATCATGGGAGCGGACGGACGAGCAGCCCGCCGGGCGACGCGCGCGCCCGTCTTCGACGCCCTGCGGACGGAGCGCTGGATCGCGGTCGTGCGTCTCGCGGTGGTGCTCGTCGTCGTGGGCATCCACGTCCTCTCGCGCCTGACCGGCGAGGCGCGCGGCCCGCTCGCCCTCGTCGTCCTCGCCCTCGCGGTGGCCTACGCGATCGGGGCCCTGTTCGCGTTCGGCCCGAAGGAGCCGTCGATCGCCGTGCGGACGACGGCCTTGCTGGTCGACGCGGCGTTCGTCACGGGGTGGGTGCTCGTCACCGGGGGTGCCGCGAGCGAGTACTGGGCGCTGTACCTCATCGTCGTGATCTCCGCAGGGATGCGGTTCGACCTCCTCGTCACGATGGGCGTCGCGGCGGGGATCGACGTGCTGTACGGGGGGCTGGTGCTCGGCGACGGCGGCCTGCCGCGCGAGCTGGTCGTGCACCGGCTCTCGCTCGTGCTCATCACCGGGTTCGCGGTGGGCATGCTCGCCCAGCAGCGGGCGCTGCACCGCCGCCGCGGCCAGCAGCTCCAGGCCGAGGTGGAGGAGCGGAGCCGCGAGCTCTCCACCCACCGGCGGGAGGTCGAGCGCCTGCGCCGGGTGGACCTCGCGAAGTCCGAGTTCGTGGCCGTCGCCGCGCACGAGTTCCGCAGCCCCCTCGCGGCCATCATCGGGGTGCTCTCGGCCCTGCGCGACCACGATGGAGCCCTCACCGCGCAGCACCGGTTGGAGCTCATCGAGGGAGCGGCGGCGCAGGCGAGGCGCCTCGCGCGGCTGGTGGACGACCTGCTGACGGTGTCGCGGATCGAGGACGGGGCGCTGCGCCTCGCGCTGGTGCCCACCGACCCGCGGACGCTCCTGTCCGAGGCCGCGCAGGCCGCCGGCATGGCGGGGCGTCTGGTGATCAGCATCGGCAAGGTGGGGAAGGTGCGGTGCGACCCGGACGCGGTGATCCGGGTCCTCACGAACCTCCTCGACAACGCCCGCAAGTACGCGCCCCCGGACTCGAAGGTGCGGATCGTGGTCGAGCACGCCGGCGAGATGGTCCGCTTCCGCGTGGCCGACGAGGGGCCCGGGATCCCCGAGGAACAGCGCGAGGGGATCTTCGAGCGGTTCCGTCGCCTGGAGGAGGGCAGCGCGAAGCCGGGGTCCGGGCTCGGCCTGTACATCTGCAGGGGTCTCGTCGAGGCCCACGGCGGGACGATCTCGGTCGGCGAGGCGGAGGGCGGAGGCGCCGAGTTCGTCTTCACGCTGCCGCGAGCGACGAAGGAGGACGAGCCCGCGGCGGCGGGCGAGGCGGAGCTCGAGCTGGAGCCGAGCTCGAACGGCTCGGGGTCCGGCCGGGAGCACGTCGGCCAGGACGCTGCTGTGCGCTAGGTCACAGCCCTCGTCCCGCGCGGGTCCTACGGTCTCCTGGTCCGAGCGAACCAGGAGGCGATCATGGCACCGGATCCCCTGAGGGACCGGCTCGCGACCCTCTCGCGCGCTGAGCTCGCGGGCCTCATCCTCGTGGTGGCGCTGCTCCTCGCGGGCGCCGGGCTCTGGTACGTCCGATCCTTGCCGAAGCCGGTGGTCGTGACGGCCGGGACGCCCACGGCCGGGACGCCCGCGGCGGCGCCCTCGGCCCCCGCTTCCCCGCCGCCCCCGGTGCTCGTCGACGTCGCGGGGTGGGTCCGGCGCCCCGGCGTGTACGAGCTCCCCGCGGGTTCGCGGGTGATCGACGCGATCCGGGCGGCGGGCGGCGCGCGCCGGAACGCGGTCCTCGAGGCGCTGAACCTCGCCGCCCCCCTCGTGGACGGCACGCAGATCCTCGTGCCGAAGCGAGGACAGGCGTCGGTGGGCGCGCCGCCCGCCGCCGGCACGTCCCCCGGGACGGGCGGAACGCCGCTCGTGAACGTGAACACGGCGACGGCGGCCGAGCTCGAGGCCCTGCCCGGCATCGGCGAGGTCCTCGCGCAGCGGATCATCGACCACCGCACCGAGCACGGGCCGTTCGCGAGCGTCGAGGACCTGCTCGACGTGAGCGGGATCGGCGAGGCGATCCTCGAGGACATCCGCGACCTCGTGACGGTGTGAGCGACGTGGGCGGGTGGCGGCTGCCCCTCGCGTCCGTCGCGTTCGCCCTCGGCCTCCTCGCGGCGCCCCGGGCGCCAGGGCCCTGGTGGGCCTGGCTGGGGACGGGGGCGGTCGGGCTCCTCGCGGCGGCGGCCCTCGCGCCGGGAGGACGGGAGGACCCGCTCCGGAGGGCGGGGTTCGGGGACCGGGGGCTCGCCGGCCATGCGCGGCTGGCGCTGAGCCGGCCCGCGGTCGGAGGCGGGCGCGCCCCCACCATCGCCGTCCTGCTGGTCCTCGGGGTCGCCCTGGTCGCGGGCGGCGTGGGCTGGGGGGCGCTGCACCGGGCGCGGGTCTCCGGCGCCCTGGTGCGAACGCTCGCCCCGGGACGGGTGGAGGTCGAGGGCGAGCTCCGCGTCGACCCGCGGCCCCGTCCTCGGGGGTGGTCGGCGATCCTCGACGCGCGGACGGTGCGGAGCGAGGAGGGCATCTGGGCGGTACGGGAGACGCTCTGGGTGAGCGCCTACGGCGAGCCGCCCCCCGCGGTGCGCGGCGACCGGCTCCGGGTCCTGGGGACGGTGCGGGTCCCCGAGGACGCGGGGTTCGCCGAGTCGCTGCTCCGGCGCGGCATCGCGGCCCAGCTCTCCGCCTCCGAGGTGGAGCTCCTCGGTCCGTCCGCGAACCCGGCGATCCGCGCGGCCCAGGCCGTCCGAGCCCTGGTCGGCGCCCAGATCCGGACGCTCTTCCCGCCGCGCGAGGCCGGGCTCCTGCTCGGCCTGGCCCTCGGCGACGACTCCGGCCTCGACGAGGGCGTGGAGCGGGACTTCCGGGCCACGGGCCTGGGGCACCTGCTCGTCGTCTCCGGCGGGAACGTGGCGATGGTGCTCGCGCCGGTGCTCGCCCTCGCCCTCGCGCTGCGCCTCGGCCGCTGGTGGCGGCTCGTCCTCGGTCTCTCGACCGTGGCGTTCTTCGTCGTCCTCACCGGGGCGGAGCCCTCGGTGATGCGAGCGGGGGTGATGGCCGGCCTCGCGCTCGCCGGCGGCTACCTCGGCCGCCCCCGGAGCGCCGGGAGCGTGCTGGCGGGAGCCGTGCTCGCCCTGCTCGTCCTCGACCCCGCCCTCGTGTGGTCGGTCGGCTTCCAGCTCTCGGTCGGGGCCACCGCCTCGATGATCGCGATGGCGACGCCGATCGCCGAGCGGCTGCGGCTCCTCCCGCGGCCGGTGGCCCTCGCCGCGGGCGCGACCCTCGCCGCCCAGATCGGCGTCACCCCGCTCCTGCTCTCCGTGTTCCACGAGGTGCCGCTCTCGACGATCCTGGCGAACGTGCTCGCGTTCCCGGCCGTCTCGCCCGCGCTGCTCCTCGGCCTGTCGGCGGCCGGGCTGGGGCTGATCTCGCCGACGCTCGCCCGGGGCGCCGCGCTCCTCGCCCGCCTGCCCCTCGGCTACCTGGAGGCGGTGGCCGACCGGATGTCCACCGCCCCGGTCCCGTGGGTGACCTCCGGCGGTGGGCCCGTCGTGCTCGTGGTGGGTCTCGCGCTCGTGATCCGGCTGGCCGCCTGGCTCCGCTCCGGCCGGCGGCTCCGGCGGGGCTGGCTCGCCCTCGGGGTCGCGCTGCCGGTGGTGGTGTGGTCCTCGGCGCTCGGCGCGGGCCCCCCCTCGGGGCTCACCGTCCGGTTCTTCGACGTCGGTCAGGGGGACGCGGCGCTCGTCACGAGCCCGGGCGGCGCGACCGTCCTCGTCGACGCCGGTCCGGATCCCACGCAGGTCGCGACGGAGCTCGTGGGCCTCGGCGTGAAGCGGATCGACCTGGCCGTGGCCACGCACCCGCACGCCGATCACGTCGCCGGCTTCCCCGACGTGTTCGCCCGCCTGCCGGTGGGCCTGGTGATCGAGCCGGGGTGCGACGAGCCCTCCCCGGCCTACGACGCGTTCCTCCGGGCCGTGGGCGAGGAGCGTCTGCCGGTGCGCCACCCCCGCGCCGGCGAGGTCCTGTCCGTCGGCGACCTACGCGTGGAGGTGCTCGCGCCCGCCGCGTGCTTCGAGGGCACGGACTCGGACCCGAACAACGACTCGCTGGTGCTCCGGGTGTCGCTCGGGGAGGACGTGGTCCTGTTCCCCGGCGACGCGGAGGAGCCCTCGCAGGAGGCGATGCTCGCCGCCGGGGCCGCGATCGCCGCCGACGTGCTGAAGGTGCCGCACCACGGCGGGGACACCTCCCTGGAGCCGTTCCTCCGCGGGGTGGGGGCCGAGGTCGCGGTGGTGAGCGTGGGACAACCGAACGACTACGGGCACCCCGTGCCGAGCGTGCTCGCCGCGCTGCGCGACGCGGGGGCGACGGTGCTCCGCACCGACCGGCTCGGCGACGTCGTCGTGACCTTCTCGCCGGAGGGGCTGCTGCTAGCATCCGAGCCGTGACCTCTCGCAAGGCCCCCGTCCACCTGCTCTTCGGGCCGGACCCGTTCCTGCTGCGGGAGGCGGCCCACGCGCTC
This sequence comes from Actinomycetota bacterium, assembly GCA_004366195.1. Taxonomy (GTDB): domain Bacteria; phylum Actinomycetota; class UBA4738; order UBA4738; family HRBIN12; genus HRBIN12. The sequence goes on along the minus strand of SIRV01000194.1, from coordinate 4,176 downwards.
GTCGGGCCGGGGGTGGAGGCGCGAGAGGTGGCCGCGGAGGAGTGGCGGGGTGGCGAGCTCGCCGACCTCGCGACGCCGTCCCTGTTCGGCGAGGCCCGGGCGCTCATCGTCACCGACTGCCGGGCCTTGCCGGACCAGGCCGTGCGCGAGCTCGATGCGTACCTCGCCCACCCCGATCCCTCGGCGCTCCTCGTGCTCTGCGCGACGGTGGCCGAACGCGCGAAGGCGCCCGCCGCCCTGGCGAAGCTCGTGGAGCCGGTGGGGACGGTGCGGGAGGTGGCGCTCTCGCGCAAGGACCTCCCGGGTTGGCTCGTCCGACGCGCGGCCTCGGGGGGCCTCGAGCTCGCTCCGGACGGGGCGGCCGCGCTCGTGGAGTCGGTCGGGGAAGAGCCCGCCGCGCTCGCCCAGGCCCTGGAACAGCTGGGCTCGGCCTTCCCAGGCGAGCGCCTCGGCCGCGAGCAGGTGGAGCGCCAGTTCCGAGGGCTCGGCGAGCGGCACGTGTGGGATCTCTGCGACGCCGCCTTCGGGCACGACGCGGCGGGGGCGATGCGGGCGCTCCGAACCCTGCTCGCCGCGCGCGAGGACCCGCTCAAGGTCCTCGGCGGGATCGCCTCGCGCCTCCGCGACCTGCTCCGGGTGCGGTCGCTAGCGGAGCGGATGCCGCTCGCCGAGGTCGCGCGGGCCGCCGGTCTCCGCTTCGAGTGGCAGGCCCGCCGGTACCGCGAGCAGGCGCGGCGCACCTCGCTCGAGCGCCTGGTGGAGCTCCACGGCGCGGTCGTGGAGGCGGACCGGGCGCTGAAGTCGGGGGCCGACGCCGAGATCGTGCTGCCGGTGCTCGTCGCTCGGATCGCCGCCGCGGAGGCGTGACCCGACCTCTCAGGCGGCGGACCGCCCGCCCTGCGCCGTCTTGTTCACGGCACGCGCGAGCCGGGCCTTGTGGCGTGCGGCGGTGCGCTTGTGGAGGATCCCCTTCGAGACCGCCTTGTCGAACGCGCGCGCGGCCTCCCGGGCGCGCGCGAGCGCCGTCTCGAGGTCGCCCTCGGCGAGCGCCAGCCGCACCTTCTTCTTCGCGGTCTTCAGCGCCGAGCGCACCGACTTGTTCCGCAGGCGTCGCTTGATCGCCTGGCGGTTCCGCTTGATCTGGGACCTGATGTTCGCCACGGCCGTGGAGTGTACCAGGGCCGATACGCGCCGGAGCGTCCCGCCGGCGCCGCCGCCCCGTACGATGGGCTCGCCGTGACCGAGACCAGCCGCATCCGGAACTTCTGCATCATCGCCCACATCGACCACGGGAAGTCCACCCTGGCCGACCGCCTGCTCGAGCTCACCCACGCCGTGTCCGAGCGCGAGATGCGCGAGCAGTACCTCGACAAGATGGACCTGGAGCGCGAGCGCGGCATCACGATCAAGGCCCAGGCCGTCCGCCTCACCCACGAGCTCGGCGGGCAGACGTACGAGCTGAACCTCATCGACACGCCGGGGCACGTGGACTTCACGTACGAGGTCTCGCGGTCCCTGGCGGCCTGCGAGGGGGCGGTGCTGCTGGTCGACGCGGCCCAGGGGATCGAGGCCCAGACCCTCGCCAACTTCCACCTCGCGCGCGACGCCGGGCTCACGATCGTCCCGGTGGTGAACAAGATCGACCTGCCGGCCGCCGACGTGGAGGGGACCCGGCGCGACCTCGCCGAGCTCGTGGGGTGCGACCCCTCGGAGGTCCTCGCGGTCTCCGGCAAGACCGGCGCCGGGGTGCCCGAGCTCCTCGAGGCGGTGATCCGCCGCGTCCCGCCGCCCCAAGGCCGGCGCGAGGACCCCCTGCGGGCGCTGATCTTCGACTCCACCTTCGACCCGTACCGCGGGGTCATCGCCTACGTCCGGGTGAAGGACGGGGTGTTGCGCTCCCACGCCCGGCTCCACGCGATGGCGGTCGACCTGGACTGGGAGGCGGAGGAGGTGGGGGTCTTCGCCCCCGAGGCCACCCCGGTGCAGGAGCTCGGGCCGGGCGAGGTCGGCTACCTCGTGACCAGCCTCAAGGACGTCCACCTGGTCCGGGTGGGCGACACGACGCCCGTCCAGGGGCGCGGGCGCGCGCGCGAGCCCCTCCCCGGCTACCGCGAGCCGAAGCCGATGGTCTGGTCGGGGCTCTTCCCCGCCGAGGGGGGCGACTACACGGCCCTCCGCGACGCCCTCGAGAAGCTGAAGCTGAACGACGCGGCCCTGGTGTTCGAGCCGGAGACCTCGAGCGCCCTGGGGTTCGGGTTCCGCTGCGGGTTCCTCGGCCTGCTGCACATGGACATCGTCAAGGAGCGCCTGGAGCGCGAGTTCGGGCTCGAGCTCATCGCCACGGCCCCCAACGTGGAGTTCCACGTGATCCGCGGCGACCGCACGATCGTCGTGCACAACCCGAGCGAGATGCCGCCGCCCGGCACCTACGACCGGGTCGAGGAGCCCGTCGTGCTGGCCACCATCATCACCCCGGCCGAGTACCTGGGGGCGGTGCTCGAGCTCTGCCAGGCCCGCCGCGGCGAGATGATGGACATGAAGTACCTCTCGACGACCCGGGTCGAGGTCCACTACCTCCTGCCGCTCGCCGAGATCATCTTCGACTTCTTCGACCAGCTGAAGTCCCGCACGCGCGGCTACGCCTCCCTCGACTACGAGCCCTGGGGCTACGAGCCGGCGGACCTCGTGCGCGTGGACATCCTGCTCCACGGCGAGCCGGTGGACGCCTTCAGCAGCGTCGTGCACCGCGAGAAGGCGTACCGGTACGGTCGGACGATGGTGGAGCGTCTGCGCGAGCTGATCCCGCGGCAGCTCTTCGACGGGGCGATCCAGGCCGCGATCGGCTCGCGCATCATCGCCCGCGAGACGGTGAAGGCCAAGCGCAAGGACGTGCTCGCCAAGTGCTACGGCGGGGACGTGACGCGCAAGCGTAAGCTCCTCGAGCAGCAGAAGCGGGGGAAGGAGCGCCTGCGCCGGGTCGGCCGCGTGGACGTGCCCCAGGAGGCGTTCATCGCGGCCCTGCGGGTGGACGAGGGGGAGCGGCGGTGAGCGGTCTGTACGTGCACGTGCCGTTCTGCCTCACCCGCTGCGGGTACTGCGACTTCAACGCGTACACCGGGCTCGACCACCTCCGCTCCCGGTACGTCCGCGCGCTGCTGCGCGAGGCCGAGCTCGCCGGCGCGGCGTGGCCGGAGCCGGTGGAGACCGTCTTCGTCGGCGGCGGCACCCCGACCACGCTCGCGGCCGAGGATCTGGCGGCGCTGCTGGTCGCCCTGCGCGAGCGCTACCGCGTCCCGCCGGGCGCGGAGGTCACGGTCGAGGCGAACCCCGACACGGTGGACGTCGGGAAGCTCGTGGTCCTGCGCGAGTCAGGCGCCACGCGCCTGTCGATGGGGGCGCAGTCCTTCGACCCGACCGTGCTCGCCTCGCTCGAGCGCGTCCACGGGCCCGACGCGGTCCGCCGCGCGATGGCCGCCGCGCGCGAGGCCGGCTTCGAGGACGTGAACCTGGACCTGATCTACGGGGCCGAGGGCGAGACCCTCGCCTCGTGGCAGCGGACGCTGCGCGAGGCGATCGCGCTCGGGCCCGAGCACGTGAGCGCGTACGCGCTCACGGTGGAGCCGGGGACGCCCCTCGGGCGAGCGGTTGCGCTCGGGCTGCGCCGTCCCCCCGACCCCGACCTCCAGGCCGATATGTTCGCCCTGGCCTGCGAGCTCCTCGGTGAGGCCGGCTACCGCCACTACGAGGTGTCGAACTGGGCGCGGCCGGGGCGCGAGTGCCGCCACAACCTCGGCTACTGGCGGCGGCGCCCGTACCTCGGGCTCGGCGCCGGCGCGCACTCGTTCCGAGGCGAGCGGCGATGGTGGAACGTCCGCCCACCGGAGGAGTACCTGCGCCGGGTCGAGGCCGGCGAGCTCCCGATCGGCGGCGAGGAACGGCTGGGTCCCGAGCAGGCGCACCTCGAGGAGGTGCTCCTGCGCCTGCGGATCCTCGAGGGCGTGCCGGCCTCGTGGGCCGAGCCGCGCGCGGTCGAACCTCTCCTCGATGCCGGGCTGCTGCGCGAGCAGGGCGCCTCGCTCGTCCCCACCGAGCGAGGCATGCTCCTCCTGAACGAGCTCGTCCTCGCCCTCGCCGGCTGAGGCTCAGTCTCCGCTCGATCCAGCCACCGGCGCCCCG
>ML214195.1:3125-5649 GCA_004366195.1 Actinomycetota bacterium | reverse complement strand
CCGAGGCTGGCCGCACCGGCCGCCGTGGCGACGACCTCCCCACCCTTCTCGAACACGCATCCCACGACGCGCAGGTCGATCGCGTCGGGCGGGATCGCGCTGCCGCCGAGGACGAAGCGCCCGGAGGACGCGTTGTCCGCGACCACGTCCGGGAGCGTGAAGCGGTAGTCGGGGTACCGCGAGTCCAGGATCTCGATGGCCGGGGCCACGGCGCGCGTGGCCGCGGGGACCTGGGCCGCGCCGACCCCGGGACCCTCGAGGTCCGAGCCGATCAGGAAGGCGATCTCGGGCTCGGCGCGAGGCTGGACCAGGCTCGCGCGCGGGAGCGTCTCGCCGACGTCGAGGGCCATCGCGTCGGTGAGCCACCCGTACAGCGGCTCGCTCACGTCCATCTCCCGCTGCTTGGCCGCGCTGGTCAGGCCGAGCTTCATGCCGACGGTCCGCGCGCCCGACGCCCGCCGGAGCTCCAGCGCCGCGTCCTGGATCCGGTAGGCGTCCTCCACCGAGAGGTCCGGGTGCTCGAGCGTGAGCGGCTCGAGCAGCCGTCCCGAGCGCTCCGCCTCGATCAGCCGGGCGGCGAGGCGCTCCACGAGGTCCTGACCCGCCCCCGCTGCGCTCATCCGGCCTCGGTCCGGCCGCGGGCGCCTGCCAGCTCCACGGCGACGTCCACGATCATGTCCTCCTGACCGCCGACGACCTTGCGTCGACCCAGCTCAACCAGGATCTCGTGGGCCGGCACGCCGTAGCGCTCGGCGGCCCGCTCGGCGTGGAGGAGGAACGAGGAGTAGACCCCGGCGTACCCGAGGAGCAGGGCGGCGCGATCGATCACCTGGGGCCGCGGCATGATGGGCCGGACGACCTCTTCGGCCGCGTCCATCAGCGCGAAGTGGTCGACCCCGGTCGGGATGCCGAGGCGGTCGCACACGGCGGCGAGGATCTCGATGGGGCAGTTGCCGGCCCCGGCCCCCAGGCCGCAGAGGCACCCGTCGATCTGGGTCGCGCCCTCCTCGATCGCCGCCAGCGAGTTGGCCACGGCCAGCGAGAGGTTGTTGTGCGCGTGGAAGCCGACCTCGCAGTCCAGGCCGTCGCGGAGGGCCCGCACGCGCTCCCGCGCCTGGGGGATGGTGAGCGCACCGGCCGAGTCCACGACGTACACGCAATCGGCGCCGTACGACTCCATCAGCTTGGCCTGCTCGAGGAGCTTGGCCGGCTCGACCATGTGGGACATCATCAGGAACCCCACGGCCTCCATGCCGAGCTGCTTGGCCATCCCGATGTGCTGCTCGGCGATGTCGGCCTCCGTGCAGTGGGTGGCGATCCGCGCGACGGTCGCGCCGATGTCCCGGACGACCTTGAGGTCCTCGGCGACGCCGATCCCCGGCAGGAGGAGCACGGCGAGCTTGGCGCGCCGGACCTCCTCCGCCGCGGCCCGCAGGAGGGCCCGCTCGTCCCGTGCGGAGAACCCGTAGTTGAACGACGAGCCGCCGAGCCCGTCGCCGTGCGACAGCTCGATGACGGGGACCCCGGCGGCGTCCAGGGCGCGGGCGATGGCCCTGACCTGCTCCTCCGTGTAGCGGTGGGACAGGGCGTGGGAGCCGTCGCGCAGGGTGGTGTCGGTGAGCCGGAAGGCCGCGGTCATGCTGGCACCTCCTCGCGGAGCCGCTCGGCGGCCAGGGTCTCGGCCACCCGCACCGCCGAGGCGGTCATGATGTCCAGGTGCCCCGCGGCGCGGGGCAGGGTGTCGCCGGCCCCCGCCCCCGGGGCCCTGGCGATCACGCGCGTGGGGACCTCGCCGGCCGGCGTGCGGAACGGCCCCTCCTCGAACACCGGGGGGCTCTTCAGCCGATAGCCGGGGACGTAGGTCGCGACCTCGGCCACCATCTCCACGATGGAGTCGGCCACCGCCTCGCGGTCGGCGTCCTCGGGCAGCGCGCAGTAGACCGTGTTGCGCATGAGGATCGGTGGTTCCGCGGGGTTCAGGATGATGATCGCCTTGCCGACCCGCGCCCCGCCGATCGTCTCCAGGGCGCGGGCCGTCCGCTGCGTGAACTCGTCGATGTTCTGCCGCGTGCCGGGGCCCGCCGAGCGCGAGGCCACGGTGGACACGATCTCCGCGTACGGAACGTCGGTGACCCGCGAGACCGCGGCGACGATGGGCACGGTCGCCTGTCCGCCGCACGTCACCAGGTTCACGTTCGGCTCGTCCAGGTGCTGGCGGAGGTTGACCGGCGGGACCACCGCGGGTCCCACCGCCGCCGGGGTGAGGTCGACCGCGACCAGACCGGCGTCCCGCAGCATGGGGGCGTGGCGGGCGTGGATCCGGGCCGAGGTTGCCTCGAACGCGATCCGGATCCCATCACGGTTCGCGAGCAGCCAGTCGATCCCCTCGTGCGTGGCCTCGATCCCGTAGGAGCGCGCCCGGGCCAGCCCGTCGCTCTGGGGATCGATCCCCACCATCGCCCGGAGCTCGAGGGTCTCGGAGCGGCGCAGCTTCTCCATCAGGTCGGTACCGATGTTGCCGGTC
>ML214195.1:0-3115 GCA_004366195.1 Actinomycetota bacterium | reverse complement strand
GTTGCTACCTCCTCTCCAGTCACCGGAAGCGGACCGTCACCGGGCCGAGGTGATCGAAGGTCGCCCGGACCACGTCGCCGGGGGCTACCGGGACGGCGGCGTGGAGCGCACCGGGCATGACCACGTGCCCGGCCTCCAGCGTCACGCCCAGGGCGCCCAGGGTGTTCGCCGCCCAGGCCACGGCATGCGCCGGGTTGCCGAGCGCGGCGGCGCCGGCCCCGGTCGAGACCACCTCCCCGTTGCGTTCGAGCACCATGCCCGTGAGCCGCAGGTCGAGCCCGGAGGTCGGGACCAGTCGACCCGCCACCACCACCCGGGCGGTCGACGCCAGGTCGGCGATGGTGTCCGGCAGCCGGATCTTCCAGTCCTCGATGCGGGAGTCGATCACCTCGATCGCCGCGGTGACCCCGGCCGTCGCCCGCAGCACGTCGAGGGACGTCACGCCGGGGCCCCGCAGCGGTCGCTCCAGGACGAAGGCGATCTCGGCCTCCACCCGCGGCGCGATCAGCTCCTGGGTCGCGAGGACCGCGCCGTCCTCCAGGAGCCAGGAGGAGAAGATCGGCCCGTAGTCCGGCTGGCCGACGCCGAGCATCTCCTGCATCGCCCTGCTGGTGAGCCCCACCTTGTACCCGGCGATCCGCTCTCCGTCGGCGGTCCGGATCGCGACGATGTGCTGCTGGATCCGGTACGCGTCCTCGGGGGTGAGGTCCGGATGCTCCGACGTGAGGGGCGGGATCGGCGCGCGGGTCCGCTCCGCCCGGACGAGGCGTTCGGCGAGGAGCCTGGCCCGCTCGTCCGTCAGGCTCACGGCGCGGAGGCTCCTTCGGCGTGCACCCGGTCCCGCGGCCGGTACCCGAGACGGGCCGAGATCTTCTCGGCAGCGGCGAGGGTCTCCGCCGTGACCTGTCGCATGTCGTCCCTGGCCAGCCGGAGCTCCGGGCCGGCCGTGCTCACCGCCGCGACAACGCGGCCCGTGGCGTCCCGGATCGGTGCCGCCACGGACACCACCCCCATCTCGCTCTCGTTCACGTTCCTCGCGTAGCCGCGTCGGCGCACGCGTTCCAGCTCCTGCCGCAACAGGCCGGGATTGGTGATCGTGAAGGGGGTCTTCCGGTCCAGCGGGCGGAGCGCGAGGACGCGGTCGAGCTCGTCGGGCGGGAGGTAGGCCAGCAGCACCTTGCCGGTGCTCGAGCAGTGGGCGCGGTTGCGGTGCCCGACGCGGCTGAACAGCCGCAGGGTGTGCGGGCTCTCGCGCCGTTCGACGTAGACGACCTCGTCCTCGTCGAGGATCGCCACGTGGACCGTCTCCCCGGTCGCGTTCCGCAGCTCATCGAGGTGCGGGGACACCGCCTCGTGGAGGTCCAGGTGCGAGGAGACGATCGCGCCGAGCTCGTAGAGTCGGATCCCGAGACGGTAGCGCCCGGTCGTCGGGTTCCGTTCGACGAAGCGCTCCTGCGCGAGCGTGGTGAGGAGCCGGTGGACGGCGCTCTTGCCGAGGCCGAGTCGCCTCGCGAGCTCGCTCACCCCGAGCTCGCGCTCGGTGGGGGTGAAGGCGCAGAGCAGGCGGGCGGCGTTGCGCACCGAGGAGAGGGCGTAGTCGCGCCGGCGTGCCTCAGTCACCGGTCACCCCTGCCGGGGAGGAGCCGCGCACGGCCCGGAGCACCGCTCGCCGCAGTCCTTGGGGGTCGGGCGGCTCCCGACGCGCCGCGTCCGCCACCTCCTCGTCGTCGGGCGCGATCGCCGTGGCGAGGAGGGCCTGCGCGTGCAGGAGCCCGGCGATCGCGGCGCCCTCCATCTCCTCGACGAGGCGCTCGCGTCCCGGCGCGGCGCGGCGGATCGCCTCGAACTCGCGCGCCGCGGCGGCGTGGGCGTTGGCGAGCCCGGTGCCGGCGTGGCCGGCGTGGTGCTCGCCGAGCTGGCTCGAGGGCTGGAGGGTGAGGTGGTAGAGGAACGTGCGCACCCCGAGGAGCGAGCGGACCTCATCCAGCGCCGGGCCCGAGGACTCGTCGAGCAGCCCGAGGGCCGGGATCACCACGGGGTCGTAGAAGCGGAGGGTCCAACCGAGCGGGGGCGCCTCACCCCGGATCTCGGCCTCGCGACCCGAGGGGCCCTCGAGCCGCTCGGTCGTGGCCACCAGGTGGAGGTGCCGGACGCCGGCGGCGGCGACGGAGAAGTCCCGGACCGCCATCAGGGCCAGGCGTCCCTGGACCGCCGGCGGCAGCAGCCGGGCCGCACGCACGTACGCACCGTGGAGCGACGCGACGTAGTCCGCGACCGCGCGTCGCATCCGTTCGGGGCCCGGGAGCGGCTCCGGGTCCGGACCCGCCGTGCCCCTGGTCTCGTTCCCCATAGCAGAACGCCCTTCTTGCTTGCGGAACGCACCCAGGGTAGTATCGCCGCGCTCCGAAGTCAAAGGGTGATCCCGGAGGAGGGGAACGACGTGGGGATCCTGCGCCTATCGCACGTCGAGGTCCGCGTGCCCGACCTCGATCTCGCGACCGCCTACTACACCCAGGTGATGGGCCTCCTGGAGGTGGAGCGCGAGGCGGACCGCGTGTACCTCAAGTGCTGGGACGAGGAGGATCACCACTCGGTGGTCCTCAAGTACCACCCCCGCCCCGGTCTTGAGCACATGAGCTTCAAGCTCGAGGAGGAGGCCGACCTCGAGACCTTCGAGCGGGTGCTCGAGCGTTACGGCTGCGACGTGCGCAGGCTCTCCGCGGGCGAGGAGCTGGCGCAAGGTGAGGCCATCCGCTTCGAGACGCCCTCCGGTCACGAGATGGAGCTGGTCCACCGGCTGGAGCGGGTCGGCGGCGTCCTGCCGAAGACGAACCCGCCCCCCGAGCCCCTGGGCCTGCCGGGGATCCATCCGCCCAGGATGGACCATCTGCTCGTGACGGCCGAAGAGGTGGGGGATGCCGCGAAGTTCTACATGGACGTCCTGGGGTTCCGCCTCACCGAGCAGCTCCTCGACGGCGACGGCCACCAGCTCGGGGTCTGGATGGAGCGCTCCCACACGCCCCACGACCTCGCCGTCGTCGTCGGGCCGAACGGCGGCCTCCACCACTTCGCCTTCTGGCTCGACGACTGGGACGAGATCCGACGGGCGGCCGAC